>CAYVDE010000049.1:1803-20240 GCA_964450535.1 uncultured Desulfobacterales bacterium | reverse complement strand
GTATCGTCCCGCCTGGAGAGCGCCAACAAGCATTACGGCACCAATATACTGATAAGCGAATCCACAAATCGTGAGGTCCAAGGTCTCTTTAACACCCGGTTGATCGATCACGTGGTGGTGAAGGGGCGCTCTCAACCCATCCAGATCTTCGAGGTGCTGGGGGAGAAGGGGACGCCGCTCCCACACGGCGTCGAGGCCTTTTCAAGAGGCCTGGACCGTTATTGGAAAAGGGATTTCAGAGAGGCCCTTCGATTTTTCGAGCAGGGGGCCCCAACAGATACGGCATGCCGGACTTTTGTAGAGAGATGCAAGGTGTTTATTAAAAAGCCCCCGCCGCCTGAGTGGGACGGGGTGTGGATTTCAGGAGAAAAATAGATCGATATGAATTCCCTGTCCCTTCAGGAAACAAGCTGATGCTCTTTGGTGCCATTGTCAACTCCCTCGCGATCGCGGCGGGAAGTCTTGCCGGCCTTTTTTTCAGCCGTTTTATCCCCAGAAAACATTCAGACACCATGCTTAAGGCCGTGGCCTTCGCCATCATTCTAATGGGGCTCAAAATGGCCTGGCAAACGGATGAGTTTATTCTCCTGATATGCTGCCCGCGGTGTTCGTTCCATTGCTGTACCATTTGGCCCTTGAGGTCTTAGGGCTGTAAACAAGACCTGACCCCCTTGTTTACAGAAAAAAAGGGTTGGCCGTACGTTCTTTTCCTATGGTTGAGGAAGGGCCGTGCCCGGGGTAGACCCGGAGGTCGTCGCCGAGAGGAAATATTTTTTCCCTCACACCGCGCAGGAGGAGGCTGTGGCTGCCGCCGGGAAAATCCGTCCTGCCGACCGAACCGGCAAACAGGGTGTCTCCAGTGAACACGGCACCCGGTGCCCGCAGGCAGACCCCGCCCGGTGAATGGCCCGGGGTGTGAAGGACCTTGATGGTGTATGTGCCTACCTGAAACACAAAGCCGTCATCCAGTCGACCCTCGGCCCAAGGCCCTGCCATTGACGCGTCCAGTGGGTGAACCCAGACCGGGGCACCTGTAATACGCTTCAGTTCCTCAGCAGCGCCTGTGTGATCCATGTGGCCGTGGGTGAGAAGGACGGCCTGGACCGACAGGCTGTTCTCAGATATCTCCCGGGTAATACGAAACGCCTCGGCCCCGGGATCTATAACAATACCCCGGCGGGTTCGCGGGCATCCCAGTATATAACAGTTGGCCTGGTAGTCTCCGACAACGATCTTGCGAAGCATGTATGATTCTCCTCCCGGCATGTCTTGACACGCCTATCATAAGAAAATAATTCGGAGAACTTTGGTGTCAAGACTCCTTGTTCCGTGAATCAGCACGGTTCAAACCACTTTAGGCTTGTCCGTGCCCACTGGATATGCAAAAAAGATTCAGGCAGCGAATGATTCCATAACAGGCCTCCCTTACAGGCCGGTGCAACAGGAGGAAGCAGATGAATGAGTCGGCCGCATACCGTGAAACCCGGGTTCGTTTTTTCAAGAAGGCGGGTCCAAGGAACACGCGAGACGTCCTGGAGTCCATCGCCCGGCGCGCCAAAGAGCTCTCAATAGACAGGGTGCTGATTCCAACGTGCAGCGGGAAGACAGCGATGGAGGCCCTCGAGGTCCTGCCGAGCGGCTTTCATATCGTGGCCCTGACCCATGTGACAGGTTTTCAGGAGCCGGATCACCAGGAACTGGATTCAGAGATCCGAAAAGAGCTGGAGTCAAAGGGAGTGACCGTCTTTACGGGCCAGCACGCATTCGGCGGTGTGGGCAGGGCCGTGCGTAACAAGATGGCGACTTATCAGGTGGACGAGATCATTGCCAACACCTTGCGGGTATTCGGCCATGGGACAAAGGTGGCCGTGGAGCTCGCCTTGATGGCGGCCGATGCCGGGCTGATAAGGACGGACAGAGACATTGTCTCCGCCGGTGGGACCATGAGCGGGATCGATACGGCCCTTGTTCTGCGCCCTGCCAACAGCTTTCATTTTTTTGATCTCAGGGTGCGGGAGTTCATTTGCAAACCGGTGGTATTCTAAAGGACTGGAGGTTGAGAGGATGCTGGGGAAGAAGACTTTGGAACGATACGCCGATGTGCTTCTCTGGGGCATGCGAACGGCGCGAAAACAGAGGTTTAAAAAAGGGGATATCATAATTGTTCGGTATCAGGCGGCAGCGACTCCCCTGGCGGAGATCCTGCACGGCCTGCTTCTTGATCATGGTTACAACCCGGTCATGCGAACGGGGCTCACGCCGGTGATGGAGCTGGACTTTTATGAGCGCTCCAACAGCAGGCAACTTGTCTTTGTCCCGCCTGGAACCACGGAGCTTTACGAGAACCTCAACGGCAGTATTTTTCTTCACGCGCCGGATTCCTTGACTCACCTGCGAGGGATCGATCCCAAGCGCATCGGGAAGACCGCCGTGGCGGTGAAATACCTGCGGGACATCCTGAACCTCAGGGAAGAGAGGGGTGAGTTCGGCTGGACTCTATGCATATTTCCCACACCCGAGCTTGCCAGGCAGGCGGGATTGAGTGAAAAGCAATACGCTTCCCAGGTGATCCGTGCATGTTATTTGAACACCCCGGACCCTGTAGAGGAGTGGAAGGCCATACACCGCAAGGCCGGGGCCGTCAAAAACTGGCTCAACAGCCTGGATATCAAGCGCCTGCACGTGGAGTCGAAAGGTACGGACTTATGGATCACGCCGGGAAAACACCGGAGGTGGCTCGGGGTGTCAGGGCACAATATCCCCAGCTTCGAGATCTTCCTGTCCCCTGACTGGCGCGGCACCGAAGGAGTCTACTATGCGGATCAGCCGTCCTTTCGCAGCGGGAATTACGTTGAAGGGGTGAGATTGGAGTTTAGTAAAGGGCGGGCTGTAGGCGTGGGTGCCCGGAAAGGCAGGGATTTCGTGCAGAAGCAGACCCGAATGGATGCAGGGGCCTGCAGGGTAGGGGAGTTCAGCCTTACTGACAAACGGTTTTCGAAGATCAACCGTTTCATGGCCAACACCCTGTTCGACGAGAACTACGGGGGTAAACACGGGAATTGCCATATCGCCCTGGGGGCCTCCTACTCGGACACGTTCGACGGTGACCAGTCCTCTCTGACTCCGACGCGAAAGGATGAACTCGGGTTCAATGACTCAGCGCTCCACTGGGACCTGGTGAACACGGAGGGCAAGCGGGTCACGGCCGAGTTGCGCTCCGGCAAGAGCCTGGTGATTTACGAGGACGGCCTTTTTCCCGTTGCTTAAAAACACTTTCATCCACATCCAGGGGATCGGATACAGGACTGAACAGGCACTCTGGGCCTGCGGCGTCAGGACCTGGGAAGACTATCTTGCCGGTCCGGTCCCGGTTGTCCCCGCATCAAAAGACCGGTTCGTCCGTAGCGAACTGGAACAGTCCCTTGAAAACCTGAGTAATATCGACTTTTTCGTCCGGCGTCTTCAGAGATCCGAGTTATGGCGTCTTTTCGATGAGTTCAGGGCCGGTACAGTGTACCTGGATATCGAGACGAGCGGAGGGTACGAAGGATTCGACGAAATTACGGTGATCGGGCTCTATGACGGCATTCGAACGCAGACTTTCGTGAATGGGGTGAACCTGGAAGCGTTTGAAACAGCCGTGGCCGATTATGATGTGGTCGTCACCTTCAACGGCTCCTGCTTTGACCTTCCGTATATCAGGCGGGCATTCCCCGGCATAACTCTCCCGAAGGCACACATTGATCTGAGGTTCGTCCTTCGGAGGCTGGGATTCTCGGGCGGCCTCAAGGCCATTGAGAGAAACATGGGTCTTGCACGGGAGAGCGGGATCGAGGGAATGGACGGCCTTGACGCCGTCCGGCTGTGGGCGGATTACCAGCAAGGGGACCTTTTTGCGCTGGACCGCCTGATTCGATACAACACAGCCGACATAGCCAATCTCGAACCCCTCATGGAGACCGGATATCGTCGAATGATGGACTCGCTTGTTCCAAGGGTTTGATTTATTGAGGCAGGGTGATTTAAAAAAGACAGCCCGCGATCCTGTGTCAGGACCGCGGGCGTTCTTTTAAGGTTTAGGGTCTTTGTTTATAATATATGAGGCTGATGGTGAACCAGGTTACGGGCCTTCTTGCATTTATGTGAGACTTCCTTGGCTGCCGTTGTTTTCCCCGGCGGCCATCTGATCATTCTGGTATTGTAGGTGCCGGGTAGAAAAGATGCACGTACAGCCAAGAAGTCTATTAAACCGGTGCCGCCGAATGCTTCCTTTTGTTTAGCGTACCCTTTGGAGGCCTTGGGAGCCGTCCGGCGGGTTTTCTTTCGGTGTTGAAGCCGCGTGGCGGAACCGGGTGTTGCCTCTTACTGATCTCATCGGCCGATATCCCAAAAAACTTTAGGTCTCTCTTTACTTAAAGATAAGGTCGGATGACGAATTGTAAAGGCCTGCCGGCTGCTAAATCTAAAGCGGATTTCTCAATCACGCCGGCTCCGGCTTTCTATGGGCAGCCCGATCCGTGTCATCTCCTCCTCCACAGTGTCCAGATTGCTCCGAATCCTGGGGGCGAGTGCGGATTCCGGGAACCGTTCCAGAAGCTCACTGAGCAGGCTGTGGGATGCGCGGAGATGGGTCTCCTTCTCCTTGGAGTTTTGAGAGTTTTTGGCCATGAGAAACAGCTTCGCAGCCTTTTCGCGCCCGCTTCGCACCAGTTCTGACTCGGCCCTCTGCCTGAGGGCCTCCACTTGCGGGTCGGTCTCGTACTGAGAACCTTGCAACCCCTCCAGCCTGGCAAGCGCTTTTTCGTAGTCTTCCGCCTCCATGAGATCCCGGGCCTCATCGAGGGCTTCGCTTGCCAGGGGTTGAACAGGGGCCGCCGGGGCCCTTCGAGCAAGCGCGGCCTCGGCCCTGTCCACTCTATCCATGGCCCGGTCAATGGCCGCTGTCTCGGTCCCTTCGGGATACCGAATTCGCTGTCTGACCAGGAGCATCCTTGCCTGGTCAAAGTCCTTTGCCATTATGAGGGTATCCACGCGGTGGAGCAGATCCGCCAAGGGACCAGTGTCCTTGTCCAAGGGATCTTCCTGGGGAAAATCGGCCCGGTGGTCCGGACGGGCATCTGCCTCGGAAGGCTCGAGGGCCATTTCGGCAAGACCGAGGATGCTCTTACGTTCCTGAACCTCATCAACGAGCTTTTCATAGTGGTCCCTGGCCTGTCTCGAGTTCCCTTCTCTTAGGTGCCAGTCGACCATCCGGCTTCGCAGGTGAACCAGGTCCGGCCGGCCCGCGAGTTCGGGTATCACACGCTCACCTCTTCGAATAGCCTCCCTGATTTTTCCTGATTCAGCCAGGGCCAGGGCCAGAAGCAGCTCGGTCCGGGGTGAGAGGGCCTGGGGCCCGTATATACTCTCGAGGTCCAGGCAGGCCTGGATTACACCATCATAATCGCCTGAGAGGTAAGCGTCGCGGACCCGTTGTTCTTTTGCTGCCGAAAGGATGACTGAGGGTCCGGGCGGACCGGATTCGGTTCGTCCTGTTTGGAAATATCGGGCTTCAAGGGCTCCAAGCCGGTCAAAGAGGATCGATGCCTCATCTTTGCCATCCGGTGAGGTGCCTGGTGTACGCAGCTCCTTCAGAACAACCCGGTAGTCTCTTAAGAGCGCTCTTGCTTCCTCACGACGGTCCGGGTCCAGGGCGTCTTCATGGGCAAGTATTGTTTCAAGGTCCTGAATCCGTTCCTCCACGCTGAGCGGATCTATGAGTGTCCTGGGGGGACGGGTTTCCGGAGACGGTCTCGAAGGGGCGGCCACCGGAGTGCGAGTGGACCATCCCGGCACGCAACCGGACAAGAAAAGGGCAAAAAACAGCATTGCAAGAATGAAAAGGCCTGTTTTACGGCCGAGCATCATATAAGTCACCTCACTGGAGCGGTTCAAAGTTTCGGTTTACCCGGACGGTGCCGTCTTCCACGTTTACGTCCGACAGTATCAGGACCGGGCTCTTGGGGTCCTTATCGTCCTGAAAGCGCAGCGGCAAGCCTGTCCGCCCGGAGACCCGGACCGGGCGAAGCTCCGCGTTACCCGTAATGGAGGCCTGCTTGATGTCGAAAGCAAGATCAGCGATCTGCAGGTTTTCTCGATAAATTCGGCTGTTCACAAGGCCATTGCACGTGTCGATCCACACGGGCAGGGCGCCTGACGACCCGTATATTGTTATACGTTCACCCTCCATCGGGCGGTTGTCGTCGTAACCCACGTATGCTGAGACGACAAATCCCGAGTCGAGTCCCATGCCGCCTGTTTCATCCTCCGGCCCTGGAATAAATCCCACAAAACTGGAGTTCATATACTGGTTGGCCGTGCCGGTCTTCCCAAAGGCCGGAATCGGGAGTTCCACTCGATCCTCCTCGATCTCCACGGATAGTTTTATTGCATCATCGGCCCGCTTGCCCGTACCTTGTTTAACAACCATTCGGAGGATTTCCGCCATCATGCCCGAGACGCGTTCGCTGAGGACCCTGGAGGGCCTTGGGGTGTATTCCCAAATTACCTGTCCTTCCCGGTCCTCCAGACGCCGGATGATCGGGATCATCCGCTCGGAAGGATTCTCGTCCAGGAGGTATAACTTGCCTGTCATCATGGCCTGATAGGCACGGGCCGCCTCGGCGATACTTATGGCGTTCGGGCCCAGTGGAAAGGACAGCACCGGGTCGAGAGGGGTTGATATACCCATTTGCCTGCTTACCTGTCGTACATAATGAAGATTTACGAGAACTCGGAAATCCCTGATCCTGGCAAGAACGTCGAGTTCATACCGTTTCATCCCGATGAGTTTCTGGTAATTCCTGCGGGTTTGAGACTCCAGCAGATCCAGGACCGAGGACGGAAGCAGGCCATCGACCCAAACCCTTCCGGCCTGAAGCAGGCCCGGTTGATCATGAAGGTCCTTTTGTGTAATCAGCCTGAGATCCTTACTGTCGCCCATGAGCCTGGGTCCCAGAAAGACCGTGCGAGTCCGTCCCCTTGAGTCCCGGCCCAGGCGGAACCACTTGAGATCAGAAGGGAGTGACCCGCCGGGGTCGCGTTCGAGAGCGGACCGGATTCGATCCGCACTCGATTTCATGTCCTGGTTGAAGACACGCAGGCGTTCGTATCCGTGGCGGTAGATCCGTCTATGATTAATATCTTCCAGGTCGAGACCTTCCTCACTCACCTTGAAGTGCAGGCGTCTCAAGGTGTCCAGTGCATCATCATATCCTGAAAATATCAGGTCCGATTCAACGGCCTTTCGAGCTTCATCAAAGGCCGCTTCCATGAGCGCGTCCCCGTCTACGAGTACCCCGTGATCGTCCCGGATGCGGCTGACATAGTCCTCATAAGCCTCGTCTTCCTCACGGTGAAGGCCTAAAAGGCGAACGACTTCGCGAAACTCGCTGAGGTTTAAGTGGTCCGTCAGGTGATAGAGTAGCCATACTGTGGCCAGGTTTTCGGATTTCACGCCGGCCCAGGCCATGGAGACCTCGCCGGAAGGGGGTTCGTGATCCGGTTTGGGTACATAGACGGTGTTCTGGAACCGGTATAATTCCGGAACATTCATGAGTGTGTCCAGGCTGTTCCACTTGAGTTGCAGGGCCGCAGCATAGACAAGAGGTTTGAACGCGGAGCCCAGCTGCCGTTTGGCATCAACCGCCCGGTTGAAAAACCGGTTGAAAAACCCCCCGGCCATGGCGCGAACCATGCCGTGCTGCAGCACGATAACACCTCCCTCAAGTGACGGGATCTGTGTAAGGCGAAGCGTTCTGATTGTTTCATCGCTGCCGGGGGCCTCGGACAAACAGACAGGAACCAGGTCTCCTTCGCGGAAAAGCTGCATGAAGGCAGGGATGTCGCCCTTGCCTAACTTGGCCCATATCCCTCGGCGGGACTGGATCCAGGCCTCACCCACATCCCGCATACCCCCGATATCGATAACTCCTCCTCCGTTCTCCCAGGCAACTACCAGGGACGGGGTTTCCGGTCCCTGGTCAATGTGGGTGATCCGCGCGAGAAAAGGGAGTGTGGTGTCCCGCTGGCGGGGCAGTGAGGGATTGATATCCCTGTAGTATCCCTGAAGGTCGGCAACAGGATAGCCCCTCAGGTGAATATCAAGGCGGGGCAGGTTGTGCTGCAGGCCGCGGAGGGCCCCCTCCTGAATTTCCCGGTTTATGGATGTGTACACACGGATGCCTGAAGTTGCTATGTTTTCGATTCCCTCCCTTGAGAGGATTTCCTGAAAGAACGGGGATTGGAGCTGCTCGCGGACATAATCCAGGATTACGTTCAAACGGAATGTGACCTGGCCTTCCTGGAAAGGAACGGGCAGGGTCCTGGCCTCCCGGAACTGGTCCGGCGTAATGAAGCGAAGATCCAGCATTTTTCTGAGCACATAGTCCTTTCGGACCTTGGCGGCATCCATGGCCAGCGATCTCTCAGCCTCTGAGCCCTTGGTGAAGGGGTTGTATCTGTTCGGCGCTTTGACCATGCCCGCTATGAAAGCCGATTCCACCAGGTCCAGTTCCCGGGCGTCCTTGTCGAAAAAGTAACGGGCGGCAACTTGGAGGCCACGCCCGAACCCGCTCACAAAGAACTGATTCACATAGAGCTCCAGGATCTCCTCTTTAGAATACTTCCGTTCGAGCAGGACCGCCTGGAAGAACTCTTTGAGTTTGGCCCTGTACGATCGTTTTTCCCGCTTAAAAACGTTTTTCGCGGTCTGCTGGGTGATGGTGCTGCCGCCCTGTACGACCCGGCCTTCGCGAAGGTTGACTATGAAGGCCCTGATAATCGACTTTGTATCGAAGCCCATGTGATCAAAAAAATTCTGGTCCTCTGCAGCGACAATGGCCTTAACAAAAGCCTTGGGAATATCATTGTATTCGATGTAGCGCCTGTGGGTCTTTTCGAAAAAAACTCCAATGGGGGTTTTCTCGTCGTCATAATAGACCGGGCTCTCCGAAAAAATGATGCTCTGAATCACGCCCCTCTGAATGCTTGTTGCCGACTCCTGGGAGATCTGGTAATAGAGCGTGCCCAACAAGGCGATCAAAAAGAGGACACCCGCTGACCCAATCCATAGGAGCGCCTTTAGAAAGCGAAACCTGCCAGGTCGTTTCCCTATATAGGTGTTTCTGTATTTATTTTGTAATTTCGCCATTTAAAAGCTTTTTCCTCATAATATGCTTGAGGTTTAAGCCCTGCATTTGAAGGCCCTTGCGACCATACTTCATGTTGGCCTCGATGAGATACCATTTTCCATCATGCTGGATCAAGTCAAGCCCTACGTCGTCAAAGCGGCAATTCCGCGCGCAGTGCCCGGCGAACTCGAGTGCCTCCAAGGGCACACCCTCGAAGACCGCTTTGCCGCCCTGTGACAAGTTCGTCTTGAACCCATGCGGCGAGCGCAACCTCCAATAGGCCAGCACAGGCTCGTATTTGATTAGAACCACACGCAGGTCCCGCTCGTGAGGGATATATTCCTGTATGTATGCCACTTTGGTCATGGAAAGGTATTCCTGAAGCTCTTTTTCCCGGTTTATGAGAAAAACGCCGCGGCCCCGCGAAGAGGCGCGGGGAAGTTTGGCTACAAATGGAAAGCAAAAGTCTTTCAAGATGTCTCCGCAGTGACGCCTGAAATAGAAGCGGGTCCTGGGGTGTGAAAGTCCCAGCATCTGGAAGAGTGTGGTCTGGAGTATCTTTTCGTCTGCGTACAGGTGGGTCTCCAGGCTGGGGAAAATGCGCCGGTCTAGGGTGGAGAGGAACTTGGCATAGTGTCTTGTGGGGTAAAGCACAACCGGAGCCTCAAGAATAAGTGTCCTTTCTGCTTGTGTGTAGTCGAAGAAGTTCGGTCTTACCCCGAGGGTCCTCACCTCGGGCACACTCTGAAGGCGGCTGCCCAGGGCGATGAACGGGACGCCGTTGAAGCTAAATGCCATGAAGGAACCCTCCGGTGTCGGTCCTCCTGTTGACTGTGAAAGACAATTTTAATACATTGCCCCGACTTTGCAAGGGAACTGGTATCACCCATGAAATCTTTCGCACTCTTCCTGTCGGTGTTTTTGAGCCTCTACGGCCTTGTTCACATTTACGCATATGTGAAGCTGAAGCGTATATTTTCGTGGAAGGGACCCCTTTCCCGCCTGGTGGCCGCGGCATTCATCGTCCTCATGCTGTCCCCGGTCCTTGGTCAGGTGCTTGTTTCCCTGGAAATAGAACGTGCGGCGTTTCCTGTGCTGTTCATCGGATATGAGTGGATGGGTCTGATATTTTTATTTGTCAGCGCCCAGGTGTTTGGGGACTGCCTGCGCCTCCTCCTGTTTCTGATTCGCCGGGTATTTCCGGGTATCGTGGAATCGAGCCCGGGCAGGCCGTCGGCCCGGGCCATAGCCGTGGCAGCGGCTTCAATAGCAGTCTGCGCATTCGTCTACGGCCACTTTGAGGCAAACCGCCTGGGCGTGCACCGGGTGGAACTGCTTTCCGCAAAAGTGCCCGCCGGAGTGGAAGGCCTGCGCATCGTGCAGGTCTCGGACCTGCATTTCAGCCCCTTTAAGGGCGCAGCCCTGGCCGGGCGAGTGGCGGAGCGGATTGAAGAGCTGGCCCCTGACATGCTGGTGGCCACAGGCGACCTTGTGGATCGAGGCATGGCGGACTCAAACCAGATCGCCCGGATGTTTCGTTCAATAAACACGCCTTTAGGAAAGTATGCTGTTACCGGCAACCACGAGTTCTACGGCAACCGGATCGACGAGTCGGTGGATTTTCTGGAGAAGGCCGGATTCCGAGTGCTCCGAGGGGAAACAACGAGCCCGCTGCCCTGGCTTACAATTATGGGCGTGGATGATGAGGCCTCTCACAGTTTCGGCGGCCCGGCAGGACAACCCGTCGAGAAGTTGTTCAGCCGAATACCCCGTGAAAATCTGGTGGTCTTTCTCCGCCACAGGCCCAATGTGAACAAGGAGTTTCTGGGCCGTTTTGATCTCCAGCTCTCCGGGCACACGCACGGCGGCCAGATCTTTCCTTTCAACCTCGTCGTGGTTCATGCCTTCCCTTACATAAGGGGGGAGTATGATCTGGGAAAGGGATCCGTGCTCCATGTGAATCGGGGAACAGGCACATGGGGTCCTCCGGTGAGGGTGGGAAGCCCGCCCGAGATCACCCTCGTTCTTATCCGTCCTGAGCCTTAATCCTTATTTTTGAATCCAACGCTTGACGTCATGGGCCAAATCCCGGGCCTTGTCGATGATGTCTCCCGGGTCAAGGGTGAGAAGCTTACGGTTTTGCATGACCACCCGGCCGTTGATGATGCTGTGGGTGACGTCCTGCGGCCCTGCAGCATAGACCAGGTGCGAGAACGGGTTGTACATGGGGGTGAGGTGGGGCTTGTCAGTGTCAACTACAATAACATCGGCCTTTTTGCCGGCTTCCAGGGAACCGGTGATGTCTTCGAGACCAAGTGCCCTGGCCCCGTCAACCGTGGCCATCCGGAGGGCGGTCATTGCGTTTAGGCTTGTTGGGTCCATGGTGCCGGCCTTGTGAAGCCTTGCGGCTGTGCCCATTTCCCCGAAAAGATCCAGATTGTTGTTGGAAGCGCACCCGTCGGTCCCCAGCCCAACGGTGACGCCTCGCGATACAAGGGTAGGGACGGGAGCTATGCCGCTCGCAAGTTTCATGTTGCTTTCGGGGTTGTGGATCACCTTCACGTCATGCTGCATCATGAGGTCCATCTCCCGCTCTTCTAAATGGACGCAGTGATCCGCCACCATGTGAGGGCCGAGAATACCCAGGGAATCGAGGTGCTCGAAAGGACGCTTTCCATACATTTCCTGCACCTGCTCGATCTCTGTACGGGTCTCCGCCACATGCATGATCAGAGGCACCTCATACTTTCGGGCGAGTTCATCAGCCCTGCGGAGCAGGTCCGGGCTGCATGTGTAGATTGCATGGGGTTCCACAGCAATGTTTACCAGAGGGTCGTCCTTCCAGTTTCGAATGAGGGCCTCGGTGTACTCAAAACCATTGTCAAGGGGGCCGTAGTTGGGTGACGGAAAGTCGTAGAGGACTTCTCCCACCAGGCAGCGCATGCCCGCAGTCTGCGCCGCCTCTGCCGCGCGTTCTTCAAAGAGATACATGTCGCAGAAAGTCGTGGTGCCGGACAGGATCATTTCCGCACAGGCCAGCAGAGTGCCTGTGTGCACGAAGTCTCCGTCCATACGGCTCTCAGCGGGAAATATGTAGTCGTTCAGCCATTCCATGAGGGGGAGATCGTCGGCCAGCCCCCTGAATAGGGTCATGGCCGCGTGGGTGTGCCCGTTGATGAGCCCGGGAAGGATGATTCCTCCCCGGGCATCGATTCGGTTTCCGGCCTCCGGCAAAGGCCCTGGGCGCGCTCCAATCTCGGTTATGGCGTCACCTCGGATTGCCAGGAAACCTTTTGCAATAACCGTGTCCAGGGGGTCCATAGTGAGTATGGTTCCGTTTTCAATGACCAGGTCGGCTTGTTCCATATCAAGTCCTTGTGATTATTATTTATTGTTCCATCGAGACGGCCGTTGCGATTCGTCCCCAGAGACGGCTCAGGACCGGCCCGGCTAGTCCTGCACAGGCCACGACCTCCTCGATTGAAGTCTCCTTCATGCAGTCGGGAAGGTTCAGGTTTGTAATCGCCACGATAACGCAGGTTCTGAGACCGCAATGAGTCGCTGCAATGACCTCCGTCACCGTGGACATGCCCACTGCGTCCGCACCGATCATTCTAAGAAAGCGGGTCTCCGCAGGGGTTTCCATGCTAGGCCCGCGTATTCCCACATAAACCCCCTTTTTGAGTTCGATCCCTTCGGCCAACGCCTCTTTTTGCGCAACACGAATCAGCCAATGGTCGTATACACGGCTCATATCCGGAAAGCGAGGGCCGAATGCGTCCAGGTTGGGACCGATGAGAGGGTTTGTGCCGGTCAGGTTGATGTGGTCGGTTACCAGCATCAAGTCACCGGGCTCGAAAAGGGGGTTGAGACCGCCGGCCGCGCTGGAAATGAAGAGATGGGTCACGCCGAGCCTGGCCATGACGCGGACCGGAAGGCTGACCTGTTGAGGCGTGTAACCCTCATAGAGATGATACCGGCCCTCCATGGCCAAAGCCGGCAGGCCTTGAAAACCGCCGTATACAACTGCCCCCTTGTGGCTCTCAATAGTTGCCTTCGGAAAATGGGGGATTTCCTCGAAGGGAATACGAAACTCGATCGACATGGCGTCTGTCAGGCCTCCCAGGCCTGTGCCGGTAATCATGCCTATGCGCGGGGGGGCGGGCAGAAGCCCTTCAAGAAAATCCGCTGCAGCAAGTATGTCGTCCATAATGTGTCCCTCCCGGAGGGGAATGAAGTTTGGGCTGAAAAGTGTTCACGGCCTCGTGATGTCCTGACACTGAGGAAGGCCTGGAGAATTGCGGAACATTACCACAGAGCACAGCACGTGAAAAGCCTTCACGGTCTCCGCGCTTGAGGAGTGTTGAAAAAATCAACCCTGACATCTGGGTCGATGTCGCTTGACAATCTTTTCTACCTGATTAAGATACGCCTTCTCACATACGAGGAGACTGAGAAATGGATGTGGAAACTATGTCGCGGATTATTTCCGGGAGACTTTGGGTCAGGGTAATCGCACTCGCCCTTGCCTTTCTGGCCTGCACGTGGCCGTCCGGTATCGTCCCCGACGAAGATGAAGCGGCGCTGAGGGCGCAGTGGGTCGGCGGGGCTTACCTGCCGGCACCTGACACCGCCGTGAAACCATTGAGCTGCATGTCTCTCCGCCGGAAACAGTTTCAACCTATCATACTCAAGGCCTCTGACCGCTACGGGGTGGACCCCGATCTGATCAGAGCCGTGATTCACGTGGAGTCGGCGTATGATCCGTATGCGGTCTCCAACAGGGGCGCATCCGGCCTCATGCAGTTGATGCCCGCAACCGCCCGGGAACTCGGGGTCACCGATGTATTCGACCCGGAGCACAACATATTTGGAGGTGTCAAGTATCTCAAACAGCTTCTCTCGCTTTTCGACGGAGATCCTGAGCTGGCGCTGGCCGCGTACAATGCGGGAATGGGGCGCGTGCGCAAGTATGACGGGGTTCCACCCTATGAGGCCACGAGAGACTATATCCGCAGGGTCTTGGCCCTGGTTAATGAATACAGGAGTGACGGAGATCAGGTCCTTAAGAGTGCGAGTGCGATCTGATTTTTTGTTTGAGAAAGCAAGGGGCCTTTAAGAGCGGCATTTCTCCTTGACCGGCATTCCACTGCTGGGATAAACCAATCTTGTCCCCCGATGATGTCTTTACCTGATAATCCAATTCGAACATACCAGGGTGCTGATGATCATCGATCTGCACATTCATACGAGTTCCTGCTCGGACGGGGCCATGACTGTGGAAGAGGTTTTTGCCGAAGCCGTCCGCAGGGGAATCCGCGTCCTTTCCATAACGGACCACGATTCCATAGATTGCCAGGAAACGGCCGTGCTGATAGCAGAGGAACTCGGCCTGGGATACGTCCCGGGACTTGAACTGAATGTCTCCTTTTCCCACCCCGAATACAGGGGAGGCAAACCAACCTCTCTGGATTTCCTGGCATATGACTTTGATTTTCACAATCCCGACCTGTTGGCGAAACTCCATCTTCTGAGGGATCATCGAAGACGCAGGGCGGAGAGGATCCTGGAAAACATTAACCGGGAGTTCTTCAGTGAAGGCCTGGCTCCTTTCGACAACCGGGACATGGAGGCCATCGAGGCCGGCGTGGACGGGGCATTCGGCCGTCCGCACATCGCCGACTACATGGTCGAAAAAGGCCTGGTGGCGTGTCGACAGGACGCCTTCGACCGCTATCTTGTCAAGTGCAATGAACCCAAAATGCCCGTTTCCCTGGAGGAGGCCTCCGCCCTGGTACGCGGAGCCGGAGGCAAGATAGTTCTCGCCCACGCCAATGACCCGAATGGGACCTCACTGGTCTCTTTTACAGATCACCTGTCCGAACAGCATGAGATCATCAGGAATTCCATGCTGGCATACATCGACGGCGTTGAGTGCTGGCATTCCAGGCACGACAAAGCAACCACCCGGGCCTACGTGGATTTTGCCGGGGAGGAAGACCTGATCATGACAGGAGGGTCGGACTGTCACCAGCGACCGGTACTGATGGGATCGGTGGACGTGCCGGACGAGGTGCTGAGACCGTTCGGGCTGTGAACCGGGCGGGGATATGAGGAGGATCCATACTGTGGGAACACTGATAGACGACCTTCTAAATCCGGCTTCACTGCCTGATCCCACGAGCGAAGTATCCCTGATTCAGACCCATATCTCACTGGTCTTTGTGGCGGATTCATTCGTATACAAGATCAAGAAGCCGGTTGACTTCGGGTTTCTTGATTTCTCCACACTGGATAAGCGGAGGCTTTTTTGCGCCGAGGAAGTGCGTTTGAACCAGCGCCTGTCCAGGGATATCTACCTCGGAGTCGTCCCTGTGACCCTGGAAAATGGAGTTCACCGGATTGGGGCCGAGGGTGGCCGGCCTGTGGAGTTCGCAGTCAGGATGCGGCGAATACCGGATGAACGCCTCATGAGGACCATGTACGAGAAGGGCGAGCTCAACGATGACCATCTGGACTCGGTGGCGGACCTTTTGGCAGGATTCCATGGCGAGGCAGAGAGATCCGAGCACATCGACGGGTTCGGCACCCTCGATAGCTTCAGGGTGAACACGGATGAGAATTTCGCTCAGACCGAAGCGTTCGTTGGCGCGACCCTTCTGCTCGAAGATTTCAAGAGGATTCAAGACTGGACGGAGAAGTTTTATCTGAAAGAGGGCGCTCTATTCAAAGATCGGATAAAAAAGGGCAGGGTTCGCGACTGTCACGGAGATCTTCATATGGAGCACATCTGTTTTCTGGATCCCGTGGCTGCAATCGACTGTATCGAGTTCAACGAGCGATTCAGGTACTCCGACACCCTGGCGGACATCGCTTTCCTGCTGATGGACCTGGAATTCAGAGGGGGCGGGGAGATTGCCGGCAGGCTGTGGAGCAAGTACTCGGAGCGTGCAGGCGAGGCGGGCATGGAGCGCCTGCTGGCGTTTTACAAGGTCTACCGGGCCTATGTGCGCGGAAAGGTCATAGGTTTTCAACTCAATGATCCTCATATCCCGGCCCGGGCAAAGCAGGAGGCCGCGGAGACCGCAGGGGCCTACTTCAGGCTTGCGCGGCACTACGTTGACTCAACGCCCTGAGTCCTGACCGGCGATTCTAAACCGGCTTTTTTAAAATTTGGAGTTATATCTTATGCGGGAAGCCTTCGTGCCTTACATGGAAAGGGAACTTGGGTCCAATGTCGTTTTGATAGCCTGCGGCCTGCCGGCCTCCTATAAGACGGAGACCACTGAAGTCATAGCCGGAATTAAAGGATACAATGTGCTCAGGACTGACATGCTAAGGCTAGAAGTACTTAGAAACGAGGACATTTTTGATGAGAAGGTCGCCTCAAGCATGGACAAGCGGACCGCGGTGTATGACGAGATGTTCGGCATGGCCCGGCAGTTTGCGTGCCGCGGGGAAGGCGTGATTCTGGACGCAACATTTGTGACACAGGCCCTCAGAAGAAGGGCGGCCGAGGTGGCGGCGGCCTGCGGCATGACTCTCGTGATCCAGCAGACCCAGTGCCCCAAGGAGGTGTCCATCAGGCGCATCCTGTCCAGGAGCAAGGAGAATTACGAATCCAACGCCCTTACGGAGCAGGCGTACATCAACAATGTGAATAAATTCGAGGCCGTGGACCTGAAAGACCTCAAGAAGGCCTTTCCGGGCCTGCCTCTCGTGCACCTGAAGATTGACACCACCTCGGATTCCGTGGATGAATGGTTAGTCGTCGGTCGGGTCGATCGCTGACTTTTTGTTTCCCGCAAAGACGCTGGTACAGCCCTTGTTAAGCTTCGAAGATAGAATGAAGAGGCGTCTTATGGCCGCAAGAGGAGAAATCGCCGCGGACCTGGTCCTGAAAAACGGCCGCGTGGTGAATGTCTTTGACGGGACCGTCCAGGCCGCTGATGTGGCCGTTCAAGACGGGTTCATTGCCTGTCTCGGGAACGGCCTTAAGGGAAGAGAAGAGTTCGATGCAGGTGGTATGTGGGTCGCCCCGGGCCTCATGGACGGGCACATCCACATAGAGAGCACCATGCTGACGCCCGGCCGTCTTGCCGCTGCGCTCCTGCCGCACGGGACCACGGCGATCGTTGCGGATCCTCATGAAATCGCCAATGTCTTGGGCCTTGCGGGCGTACACCTCTTTTTGGAATCGAGCCGCAATCTCCCCTTTGACACCTTTTTCATGGCCCCTTCCTGCGTACCCGCTACCCACATGGAGACGTCCGGGGCGTGCCTCGAGGCAGAGGACCTGAGAGAGCTTCTTGATGAGCCCAGAATCCTCGGACTTGCCGAGGTGATGAACTTCCCGGGTGTTATACATGCAGACCCCGGCGTCCTCGCCAAAATAGAGCTCTTTAGCGACCGGGTCCTCGACGGTCACTGCCCGGGCCTGACAGGCCTCGATCTCCAGGCCTATGTGGCGGCGGGCATTCAATCGGACCACGAGTGCACCACAGCCGATGAGGCCCTGGAAAAGATGCGTGCCGGAATGTTCATCATGATCAGGGAAGGGACCTCGGCCCGGAACCTGGATGCTCTCCTTCCGGCTGTGACACCTGAGGACATTGACCGGTTTTGCTTTGTCTCGGACGACCTTCACCCCCAGGACATAATGGGCCGGGGCCACTTGAACCATATGATCCGCCGGGCCGTGGAATCGGGTATGGGGCCGGTGACGGCGATTCGACTGTCAAGCCTCAACCCGGCGCGATACTTCGGGTTCCGTGACCGAGGGGCCGTTGCGCCGGGGTACAGGGCCGACCTTGTGGTGCTGTCAGACTTGTCGTCATTCTCAGTGGAGCGGGTCTACAAGGACGGCACGCCGGCGGCGGAGAAGGGGCGGGTTCTTGACTTCCCGGGGACCTCTTCCCGAATACCGGACACAGGCCCGCTCTCAGTCGGCCGGATCGACCCCGAGCGTTTCAGTATCCCCGACAGGGGAGGGCGGGCCCGAATCATACGGATCGTTCCCGGCCAGATTTGTACGGAGGCCGTGCTCGAGCGGCCGCTGGTCCTTGACGGCCGGGTCATTGCCGATGTGGAGCGGGACATACTGACACTCGCCGTGGTGGAGAGACACCACGCAACCGGAAATATCGGACTGGGGCTTGTCCAAGGGTTCGGCATTCGAAGCGGCGCCCTTGCAAGCTCGGTTGCTCACGACTCCCATAATATAATCGCTGTTGGGACCTCTGAACTGGATTTACACCATAGTGTCGC
>CAYVDE010000049.1:0-1703 GCA_964450535.1 uncultured Desulfobacterales bacterium | reverse complement strand
AGCAGGCATGAAAATGACAAGCTTGGGCATTATTTACAAGCAGAGGTACAAGCCGGCGAAGAAAGAAGCGCTGAAACTTGCCTCATGGCTTAAAGAAAAAGGTCTGTCGGTTTTTGTGGAGGAAATGGAACCCCCTGACCGGCACGGTTCAAAAACGACCCTTAAGCCTTCGATCATTCCTGAAGGAGTCGACTGGCTGGTCGTCCTTGGAGGGGACGGCACCCTGCTGGGCGCTGCCAGGCAGGTGGGACGTTACGGTGTGCCCATACTGGGCGTCAACCTGGGCGGGCTGGGGTTCATGACCGAAATTCCCCTTGCAAAACTCTATCCCTCCGTGGGGATGATGCTTGAAGGCAAGCTGGAATGGGAGAGCCGTCTCATGCTCGAGGTCGTTGTGGTCCGAGCAGGAGAAGAGGCCTGGCGTTCCATAGTCCTGAATGATGTGGTGATAAACAAGAGCGCGCTGGCAAGGATCATCGATATGGATGTGCATATTGACGATCAGTTTCTCACCACCTTCAGGGCCGACGGGCTGATCGTGTCTACACCCACAGGGTCCACAGCATACAACCTCTCAGCCGGGGGCCCCATAGTATACCCGACACTATCCAATATCATTCTGGCTCCTATTTGTCCTTTTACGCTTACTAACCGGCCCATTATCCTCTCAGACACCGCCACGGTCCGCATCGAGATTGCAAACGAGGTATACGAGGAAGTGACCCTGACCCTGGACGGGCAGGTGGGGTTTGGCTTGCTGTTGGGAGACCGCGTGGTCATCTGCAAGTCGGATCAACGGATTCGGCTCATCAAGTCACCCCATCAGACCTATTTCGAGATACTCCGTACAAAGCTGGGCTGGGGAGGCGGAACGGTCAAGAATGAATTCGACTAGGCATTCTTTTTTTGTGAAAACCAGGGACATCAACTATATACGCTCCACATTGGAGTCTTATGACGGCATGGCCCTTGTGAGGACCGTGGACCCAGGGCCGGCCCTCCTCGAAGTAATGATCGCGCCGGGGTGTGAGGCCCAGGTCATGGATCTTCTCCGGGGCATCGAGCAGGAAGAGGGAATCCTCATTACACCGGCCGATCCCTCGGCGGCACCTGGACCTGAAGTATCACAGAGGCCCCTCATCGGAAAAAGGTATGCAGTTCTCACCATGGGCTGCCAGATGAACGAGTATGATTCGGAATACGCGCAGCGTTGCCTTGCCCTTTCCGGGCTCAGACAGGCACTGACCCCTGAGGACGCGGATCTCGTTTTGATAAATACATGCAGCGTGCGGGAAAAGGCCGAGCAGAAGGCTATGAGTACCTTGGGCCGTGTGTTGTCCATCAAAAAGCGGAAACCGGGTTTGATCATCGCGTTTGCAGGCTGTGTGGCCCAGCAGCAGGGGGAGGCCCTGCTCGAGAGGTTTCCCGCTCTGGATCTGGTGCTGGGAACCAGGCAGATTCACCGCATCGCATCTCTAGTGGAAAGAGTCATTTCCACTGGTGAACGGCTGGTGGAGACAGGCCTTGAGACCGAAGAAATACTTCCCGCTCCCCCGGCCGCCTGTGAGGAGGGAACCCGTGTAAAAGGCTTTATTACCATCATGCAGGGCTGCAATAACTTTTGCAGCTACTGCGTCGTGCCCTATGTCCGGGGCAGGGAGGTCAGCCGGCCTCCTGATGACATCTTGCGGGAAGCCGGGGAT
>CAYVDE010000048.1:17869-20350 GCA_964450535.1 uncultured Desulfobacterales bacterium | reverse complement strand
GAGTGCCAGATCTGAAACAGGTCCGGCTCTATACCCATGCTCCAGCCCAGGACCAGGGCGTCGAAGTCGGCCCTGTCAACGCGTTCCTGAATGAACACGGACCACTCGAGCAGGTCTGTGCGCACGTCGATTCCGAGCCGCCGCCAGGCGTCCTGGGCGATGGCCAGGACCGCCTTTCTGATGTCGTTTCCGCTGTTGGTGATGAGGGTGAATCTCAACCTCTCGCCGTCCTTTTCGAGCCATCCGTCCTGGTTGCGCTTCCATCCGGCCTCCCCGAGGAGTCGAAGGGCGCCCTCAGGATCGTAAGGAAGGGGTTGAATGCCGGGGTCATAGAAGTCCGTCTGCTTGACAAAGGGCCCGGTGATGCGTTCGGCCTGTCCGTGGAGCACGTATCGCATGATCTTGTCCACGTCAATGGCCATGCCCAGGGCCCTTCTCACCCTGGGGTCGTCAAAGGGTTTGCGGCGCATGTTGTATCCAATGTAGGTGTAACCGAAGCTGAGGCCCGAGAAGCTCTGAAAGCGAGGGTCTTCCTTTAACCGCTCCACCTGGTGGGGCTGTACCCCGTATGAGTCCAGCGTTCCGGCATAGAACTCCATTTCCTGGGTGAGCAGGTCCGGGATGATCCGGTAGACATAGCTGAGGTAGTTGGGCGCACCCTCCCAGTAGTCCTCGAAACGGTCCAGAATGATATGCCGGTCCGATGCCCACTCACGGAACTTGAAGGGGCCGCAGCCCACCGGGTTTCGGTTGAACCGGCTCTGGCGCATTGTAAAGGTGTCCGGGTCCCTGCCCCGCTCGAGCGCCTCGGCCCGAAGGGCCTCCCGGTTGAGAAGGTGCTCGGGAAGAATTCCCATGCCCCATGTGCCTAGAGCGGGCGAATAGAGTCGCTTGTAGACCACTCGAAGGGTCATGGGATCCACCACTTCCACCTCCTTCACCGGTTCGTAGTCCGCGGTTCGGGGAGACAGGTTGTCCGGGTTCATGATTGCTTCGTATGTGAACTTCACATCCCCGGCATCCAGGACGTGCCCGTCGTGAAAACGCACGCCCTCACGCAGGTGGAAAGTGATGACCGGGTTGTGCTCAAAGGCGGGCAGGGTCTCTTGTGCAACCCGGTCCAGTTCGGATCGTGAGAGGGTGAAAGGGGCATCCAAAACGTCTACGTGGTCTGAGGCCACAAAGGAGGTAAAGTAATCCTCTCCCAGAACTTGTTCGAGACGGTCGAAGAGTTCCTGGTCCACGCTGTCCAGGGTGAGCCGGATTCGGGCGGGTTCACGAATGACAACACGGATTTCCACCGGTTTCCCTTCCGGCCCCGGCACGAGGATATTTTCGATGCGTTCCTCGGGCTGAAGGACTGCAATGTTTCGGATGTTGTCCAGGGACGCGCGTGTCTCGCGGTCCAGGGGCGTTTCCCCTGCCCGGGCCCGTTCGATCAGGCGGGCCTTGTCCTCGGCCCCGGGACTCTCCGCTCCGGGCGGAGTCACAAGGGCGTTCACTCGAAAGAGGGCGATCTCGTGGATCTCCCAGGAACGCGCCAGTCGTCCCCGGAAGCTCAGGTCGCGGTCCCGGTCTAAGAGACCCTCGAACACCATGCCTTGAATATCGCTGCTGGAGGTGTCCGCGGACAGGATGGGGTTGAGGACACTGGCGTCACCTATGGACCCGGTTATGTATTCTTGAAGACGCCGGGGGTTACCTCGGGTCTGCTCCTCATAGGTGGGTACCCAGAAGTAGGACTGCAACAGAAAGGCTATAATGGCCAGGGGTGCGATTATGAGGAGCCTGCGGGTGGTCATGGGATCGTTCGCAAGGGGTTTGCATTAGAACTATCATTTCTGTGACGCCAGTCTAGCACAATTCCAAAGCGATGCAATTGGGAAACAGGGCATGGTGTGGTAAAGTAATTATCAGGGAGAAAGAGGATAATATGTTCGAGGTCCTGGAAAGCGCCCGGTTCGTGGCCCGGGAAAGCAGATCAGTAAGGATTGACAGGAAAGCCCTTTCGGCATTTGCAGCACGTCTCGCAAGAGAGGCGGCGGACCCTTGTCCTTGGGACGAGGTCCATCACTTCGCCGGTCCGCCGGAACAAGTGACCGCCTACCTGCTGGCGCTGGACACGATCAATTTCTGCTTCTGGCCGCCAAAGGGAGAGGAGGCCTGGGAGGTAAATATCAACGGACGCAAGGTCTCCGGATATAACGGGCTCGCAGCGGCCCTCAAGAGGGCCCTTGAAAACGGCGTTCCGCTGATAGATCCGGGCTTTCTGGCAGGCCTGTCCGTTGGAGACCTCGAGCGAGTGCTCCAAGGCCGGGGCAGGCTGCAGTTGATGGCCTTGAGAACCCAAGCTCTCAGGGAGCTAGGCGCCGTCCTTTTGAGGGACTATGATGGAAAGGCGCATCACTTGGTGGAGGCGACCAGGGGCTGGGCCGGGGACCTGGCCAGGCTCCTTGCGAAAAAGCTTGTGTCTTTCAGGGA
>CAYVDE010000048.1:3335-17769 GCA_964450535.1 uncultured Desulfobacterales bacterium | reverse complement strand
GCTGGGCCGGGGACCTGGCCAGGCTCCTTGCGAAAAAGCTTGTGTCTTTCAGGGATACGGCCGTCTACCGCGGGCGGGCGGTCTATTTCTACAAGCGGGGCCAGATCCTGGCCGCGGACCTTTACAACGCGCTTCAAGGAGAGGGGTGGGGGGCGTTTCGCGACATGGACCGGCTCACTGCCTTTGCCGACTACAAGCTGCCCCAGGTACTCCGCCACATAGGTGTCCTTGTATACGGAAAAGAACTGGCCCTGCGGGTAGACAGGCTCGAGCCGCTAGATGCGGGAAGCCCGGAAGAGGTTGAGATCCGTGCCAATACCATAGTTGCGGTGGACATGATCCGGCAGGTTGCCGCGGAAATGGGCCGAAATCTCCGGTCATTCGAGATCGACGGAATTCTCTGGCAAATGGGTCAAGAGGAGGAATACCGCTCACACCCGTACCATCGAATCTTGAGTGTTTTCTACTGATCGCCCGCCCGCCTCCCGGCTGGTGCGCTGAAGAGTATGCATCAGAGACATGCATTACCCTGAGGACAGGCTTCAACTGTCCCGCTCAAGGACTGTCACCGACACAGACCACGGATGGACATAACCTGGGGTGAACGCCCATCAGGTCATGTCCATTCAGGTTCCCATCTCCCAGGAAGACAGATACTTTTCCTGTTCGGGAGTAAGGCGGTCGATAAAGACCCCCATTGACGCAAGCTTGAGGCGTGCGATTTCCCGGTCGAGGTTGAGCGGTACAGGGTACACTCGCTTTTCCAGGTTTTTGTGCTCCGCAGCCATGTATTCCGCTGAGAGGGCCTGGTTGGCGAAGCTCATGTCCATTACGCTCGAGGGATGCCCCTCGGCTGCGGCCAGGTTGATGAGCCGGCCTTCACCAAGCACGTAGACCCGCCTGTCGTTCTCGAGCGTGAACTCCTCGACAAAGGGGCGGATTTGACGCCTGGCCTTTGAGGCCTTATCGAGCCCGGGCAGATCGAGTTCCACGTCGAAGTGGCCGGAGTTGGCAACGATGGCCCCGTCTTTCATGTTCAGAAAGTGCTCCTTGCGGATCACGTTTATGTTTCCTGTGAGGGTGCAGAAGAAGTCCCCCAGCGGTACTGCGTCGGCAATTGGCATGACCCGGTATCCGTCCATGACTGCTTCCAGTGCCTTGAGGGGATCCACTTCGCATATGATTACGTCGGCGCCGTGTCCCTTTGCGCGCATGGCCACACCGCGGCCGCACCACCCGTAACCGCTCACCACGAAGTTGCTTCCGGCCAGGAGCCTGTTGGTGGCCCGAAGAATGCCGTCCACGGTACTCTGTCCGGTTCCGTAGCGGTTGTCGAAGAGGTGTTTGGTGTCTGCATCGTTCACCGATATTATGGGGAATTGAAGGACCCCGTCTGCCTCCATGCTCCTGAGGCGGATCACTCCCGTGGTGGTCTCCTCGGTACCCCCGATTACACCTGAGAGGAGCGAGGCCCGGTCCTCGTCGGAGAGCCCGCGGGCCCATTCAGCAACCCCTGAATCCAGGTCTTTCAGTTTTCCCAGGGCTATAAAGTGGAGGGAGCTCACCAGATCCGCCCCATCGTCCATGGTCAGATGCGGGCGATGCTTGAGAGCGGACAGGATGTGATCGTAATAAGTGGCGTTGTCTTCACCCTTTACGGCGAACACTGGTATCTCGTCGTCGGCCACCAGGGCGGCCGCCACATCATCCTGGGTGGAAAGGGGATTGGATGCGCAGGCCGCCACGCTTGCGCCTCCAGCCTTGAGCGTTCGAAGCAGCAGGGCGGTCTCGGTGGTGATGTGAAGGCAGGCGGAAATACGCAGCCCTTCCAGGGGTCGCTCCTTGGTGAAGCGTTCTCGAATCATGGTGAGAACCGGCGCGCTCATGCCGGCCCACTCGATACGAAGACGTCCCTGATCGGCGAGGTTGATATCGCGAATATCGTAATCCATTAGATGCTCCAGAGGTCTTAAGGGTGAATAAAGTGGTCCGGAGAAAACGATTTTCCGGCTCGTGACCGCACGCCCGGGCAGAGGTCATTTCACGGCGCGCTTGAAGTCCTCCACCAGGTCTGTCTTTTCCCAGGAAAGCTCAGGGAGTTCCCGCCCGAAGTGACCGTAGTTGCATGTCTTTCGGTAAATGGGGCGCAGGAGGTCAAGGCGTTCTATGATGGCGGCGGGCCGAAGGTCGAACATCCTTTTTACGATCTCGGTCAGTTCGCGGCTGGGGAGGACTCCGGTGCTGAATGCGCCGACCGTGACGCTCACCGGCTGGGCCCGGCCGATGGTGTATGCGACCTGTAGTTCACATTTCTCAGCCAGGCCGGAGGCCACCAGGTTCTTGACGATGTAGCGGCACATGTAGGAGGCGCTCCGGTCCACCTTGGAGGGATCTTTGCCCGAAAACGCGCCGCCCCCGTGGTGGCCGAATCCGCCGTACGTGTCCATTATGATCTTGCGGCCGGTCAACCCGCAGTCTCCCATGGGGCCGCCGACCACGAACCGGCCCGTTGTGTTGATGAAAATATTTGTAGATTCCCGCAGCATGTTTTCAGGAATCACCTTCTTTATAACCTCCTCGATGATCGCCTCCCTGAGCGTGTCGTAATCAACTTCGGGACTGTGTTGGGCCGCGATCACCACTGTGTGGACGTTGTCGGGCTTGCCGCCCTTGTACTCCACGGTTACCTGTCCCTTGCCGTCCGGCCGAAGCCAGGGCAGCTTGCCGGATTTTCGCACGTGCGCCAGGCGCTGGGTCAGGCCGTGGGCCAGATAAATGGGCATGGGCATGAAGGTCGGGGTGTCCTTGCAGGCGTACCCGAACATGAGTCCTTGATCTCCCGCCCCCTGTTCCTTAAAGAGCCCTTCGCCGTTTACGCCCTGGGCGATATCAGGGGACTGCTTGTCAATCGAGGAGATCACGGCGCAGGTCTCCCAGTCGAACCCCATGGAGGAGTTCTTGTAGCCGATGTCGCGAATGGTATGACGGACCACTTCGGGCATGTCCACATATCCTGATGTGGTTATCTCGCCGGCGATTATGGCCATGCCGGTGGTGACAAGGGTCTCGCAGGCTACGCGGGAGTGTGGGTCCTGTTCCAGCATAGCGTCGAGGATATGGTCGGAGATCTGATCGGCCACCTTGTCCGGATGACCTTCGGTGACGGATTCAGAGGTGAAGAGAAAGCTGTCTGTTTTCATGGGTTGCTCCTTTTCGGGATGTTTCCTTTTTCGGCGTTTTGTCATACTGCCACCCCGCCGTTGACTTAGGTTTCTGGGGCCTTGAAAAGGACGGCCCGGGACGAGTTGCGTGCAACAAACCGGATGAATCAGGCTGTTTTAAGTCTGAGCAGCCGGTTGTCTATCAGCCGCGCCTTTCCGACGAATACGGCGAGGGCAAGGAGGGTCTCCTCCTCAATGGTTTCCAAGTCTTCCAGGGTTGCCGGATGGCAAAGGCTGACGTACTCGATCCTTGTGAAGGGGGTCCGACGTATGTGCTCCTCCACGGCGGCTCTGACAACGGCTGCATCTCTCTCCCCGGCATCCACCATCTCCTGGGCGAGGGCCAGGGATCGGCTCAGGCACAAGGCGGCCTCTCGTTCCTCGGGGGATAGGTAGCTGTTACGCGAACTCATGGCCAGGCCGTCCGGATGCCGGACCGTCGGGACGCCGACGATACGAATGTCCATGTTCAGGTCGCGGACCATTCGGCTTATCACTGTAAGCTGCTGAAAGTCCTTCTGCCCGAATACCGCCACATGCGGCTTTGTGATGTTGAACAGCTTGGCCACTATAGTGGTCACTCCCTCGAAGTGTCCGGGCCGGAGCGGTCCACAAAGGTGCCTTGTGAGCCGATCCACATGGACACTGGTCTGAAAGCCCTCCGGATAGATGTCCCCGGCCGGCGGCGCGAACACATAGTCCGTTCCCACGGCCCCTGCCTTTGCCAGGTCACCTTCGAAGTCGCGCGGGTAGTCCTCCAGGTCCTCGCCCTCTGCAAACTGGGTGGGGTTCACGAATAGGCTCACCACCACTGTGTCGGCAAACTCCTTGGCAGCACGCATGAGTTCCAGGTGCCCGTCATGAAAAAAGCCCATGGTGGGCACCAGGGCGATGGTTTGTCCGGCAAGCCGGATCCGCTCGCTCAGGGCCTGCATGTCTGAGGCATTGTTTATGACTTGTACTGTCAATTGATTTTTTGATTCCATCAGTCAGCGGATTTCATGGGCACGTAATACTGGGTTCCCGATTTCATGTCCTGAATCCGCGACACCAGGTCTTCGAAATCCTCGGGCACGTGCACGAAGTCGATCTCCGAGGCGTTCACCACGAGAAGGGGAGCCTCGTCGTAATTGAAGAAAAACTCGTTGAACGAGCGATTGATATTTTCGAGGTATTTGGCCCCTATGTTTCGTTCAAACTTGCGGCCACGTCTTCGAATTCGATCCAACAATACATCGGTTCGCGCCTGAAGGAAAATGACCAGGTCCGGAGGTGCCAGGCGTCCCTTAAGCAGCCTGTAGAGTTGATCGTATAGCCAGAACTCCTTTTCGTCCAGGTTGACTCCGGCAAATATCCTGTCTTTGTCAAACAGGTAGTCTGTTACGAGGACGCGGTTGAACAGACCGATCTGGCCCGATTGCAGGGACTGCTGGTACCTGCGGAGCAGGAAGAAAATCTGGGTCTGAAACCCGTATTTCCTCGGGTCCCGGTAAAAATCGGCCAGGAAAGGGTTCTTTTCGATATCTTCAAGCAGTAAGTCACCGTCGAGCCTCTCGGCCAGCATTCCGGCCAGGCTTGTCTTCCCCACGCCCAGAGGGCCCTCTATTACAATATGGTTATGGGGGGTAAAACGGGATGATTGCATGTTCGGCCTCGGCCCGTCTGTTTCCGGTCCGTATAACGAAGCGGGCCGGGGAGTAAAACCGCATTTCTCTATCACCGACGGTCTCCTTTGTCAAGAATGGCGGATTGGAGGATCGGGGGAAAGGCCTCGCTGAGCCGAAGGAAGTCATCGATACTCAGTGTCTCGGCGCGGCGTCCGGGTTCGATGCGGCAATCAGCCAGGACTCGGCCCACCGCATCCCGATCCCAGGCCGGAAAGGCCGCCAGAAGTGCGTTTTGCAAGGTCTTTCTCCGGTGGCTGAAGGCCCCTTTGACCACAGCGCGGAACCGTGCCTCGTCAGGCGCCGGGGGTGAATGGGGAAGGTCGAAGTCCAGTTCCACCACTGTTGAGTCCACACGCGGTATCGGGTGAAAAGACTTCTTGCCCACCCGCAGAAGGCGCCGGACGCGCGCGTGAAGGCCCACCAGGACGGTGAGTGCACCATAGGAACGGCCTCCGGGAGAGGCTGCAAGACGGTCTGCGACCTCTTTCTGGAACATGAGAACCGCACGGCGGAACCTTTCGCGGTGATCGATGAGGGTTTCCAGGACAGGCGTGCTGACGTTGTAAGGGAGGTTTCCGATCACATGAATCCTGTCTCGTGAGAACTCGTCCAGAATGCTGAAGTCGAACCGGAGTATATCGCAGCAGATCACTTCGGCGTTTTCGATCTTACGGGCCGCCAGTCTTTCCTGAAGCAATGCAGCCAGATCGCGGTCCTTTTCCACCGCCAGCAGGCGTTCCACCCTTGCGGACAGGGGAAACGTCAGGGCGCCTCTACCGGGGCCGATTTCCAGGATGCGGTTGGAGGAATCCAGCCCGGCAAGTTCCAGGATTTCGTGAATTACTCGCCGGTCCTTAAGAAAGTGCTGCCCTAAACTCTTTTTTGCTCTCAGTCCCGACAAGGCGATCAGCCGGATTTCCGGGAGAGGGTCTTGAACGTCCGCCGGCGCTCCCTCCACCGGTGGATGCCGCGGAATATTTTGAGAAAAACAGGGTAGGACAGGGAAGCGAGCAGAAGCCCCAGAATAAATCCGCCCAGGATGAAGGCCGCGATGATGGATCCTCCCGTCCCCAGGACCGTTTTCACCACGGCCATGCCTTCCGCGCCCCTCTCCAGAGCCCCTATGACTGAGGAGACGCCGCGGTTTTTCTCCGGAAGCCCCAGAATGGCCGCTCCGATCCGGTAGTCCAGGTAGTATACGAAGTACCAGTTGAGAGGGTTGCTTATCCAGGTGCCCAGGGCGGCCGTGATCTTGCTGCCGCCGAAGACTAATGCCAGAAAGATCGCCAGGGCGGTCTGGAACGGCACAACGGGCATAAGGCCCGAAAAGATACCAAGCGCCATGCCCAGGGCAAGGGCCTCGGGGTTTCCTTTGAGTCGAATGAACCTCCAGTAGTAATACTGGAGCTGTCTAGTAAATTTCACGTCCGGCTTGTTCCTGATTCCATGGCCGGAGGCAGTTCATCCACGGGATATCTGGATCGTACATCCGTGGAGAGATCCGCGCGTTCCCCGTTTTTCAGGCGAAAGAGCGCAGCTTCGGCGATCATGGCCCCGTTGTCCGTGCAGAGGATCGGGTGGGGCCAGTAAACCCGGATTCCCCTTAAATCACCTTCTTCCCGCAATCGCCGCCTGAGGGCCCCATTGCAGGCCACGCCCCCGGCCACCACGACCGATCCGGTTTTGGTCCGTTCAGCGGCTGCGAACAGCTTGGCTGCGAGGACGTCTATAACCGCTTCCTGAAAAGACGCGGCAATATCTTCCAGCCGGATCCCGTCTTTCTCATCCCCGCCCTTGTTCCAGCGTTCCACGAACAGGCTCACAGAGGTTTTCAGCCCGCTGAAGCTGAAGTCGAGGGACTCGTTTCCCATCATGGCCCGCGGGAAGTCGATTCGATTCCCCTTCCCGCGTGAGGCGGCTTTTTCGATGACAGGCCCACCCGGATAGCCCAGACCGAGGAGCTTGGCCACCTTATCGAACGCCTCGCCCGCCGCATCGTCCAGTGTCTGACCAAGGGTGCGGTAGACGCCGGGGCGCTCCACGTGATAGAGGCTCGTATGACCTCCCGACACAGTCAGGGCGGTGAATGGGAAAGAAGGGGCCTCGGGTTCCAGTAGAATAGACAGAATGTGTCCTTCCAGATGGTTAACACCGACGAGGGGAAGGCCTTTTACCCAGGACAGACCACGTGCATAGTGGAGTCCTACGAGGAGCGAACCAATAAGGCCTGGGCCCACGGTGACGGCAACAGCGTCCAGCCGGTCCGGGTCGATGCCCGCTTCGTCCAGTGCCCTGTCCACCACGGGTACAATATTGCGGACGTGTTCACGTGAAGCCAGTTCGGGCACCACGCCGCCGTATGGGTGATGAAGCCCGATCTGGGAGTTGATCACGTTGGAAAGGATTCCGTACCGATCCGAAACGACCGCTGCCGATGTGTCATCGCAAGATGTATCAATGCCTAGAATGATCATTTAAGCCTTGGTGCTTTCGCCCGCCTCCTTCAGCGTTTCAGCTTCTTCTTCAGCTTGCTCCACTTTCCCTCTTCGAGAATTTCCAGCAGTATGACCGTGATGTTGTCTCCGCCGCCCCCCCGGTTCGCCTCGTCGATCAGGATGTCGGCCTTACGTTCGAGGGAGGTGGAAAAATCGTCCAGCACCGTGTTGATGGCCTGCTCCCTCATGTAATTCGTAAGCCCGTCCGAACACATCAGGATAATGTCCCCGGGCTCGGGCCGGATGGGGGTTATGTAGACATCAACCCTCCTGTGCTGTCCCATGACCCTGGTCAGCAGGTTTTTCATGGCGGGGTTTGTCGACCCCATGGGGTCTGTCAGTCCCAGGGCCCTCTGCTCCGCCTCGACCGAGTGTTCCTGGGAGACTTGAACGAGACGTCGCCCCTGGTCGAACAGGTAGGCCCTGCTGTCGCCCACGTTGGCGGCCCAGATGCAGTCGCCCTCCACCATGAGCGCAGTGACGGTCGACCCCATTCGAAGATACTCGGGCTTTTTCTGGGCCTCGTGAATGATCATATTAGAAAGTGAGATGGAGTTGATCAAGTGCTTTGCGAGGTCTGAGATATCCTTGTCAACGGGCTCGAGAAAAGAAGGGGCGCGGTTGTCCCTTGTCTTTCGCCAGTAGTCGACCATGGTTTCCACGACCATTCTGCTTGCCACATCGCCGGCCTTGTGGCCCCCCATGCCGTCGGCGACAACGAAAAGGCCTAGATCAGGCCTCACCAGGAGGTTGTCCTCGTTGAGCCTTCTTTTCAGCCCTATGTGGGTTTTCCCCGCCGCCTTTATATTCATATCAGTAAATAGGTGTTGAGGTGACACCTCACTTCTCACCGGCACCGGCCATTCTTTTCGCCTGCAGCTCCATCATCTTGGCCGACACTTTCTTTAGGTGCTCCGACATTTGTCCGGCCTTCTGGTAGCGTTTTTCCGCGTCTTTCTCCAAGGCCTTGTCGATTATTTTTTCCATGACCGGAGGTATGCGTGGGTTGATGGAACGGGGTGAAGGGTGAGGCTCGCGGGCGATCTGATACATGAGCGAGGTCATATCTTCACCGCGGAAAGGCTTATGACCGGTCAGCATCTCGAATAACACGACGCCGAGGGAGAATATGTCCGAACGCCCGTCGACCTTCTTCCCGGCCACCTGCTCCGGCGACATATAGGATGGGGTACCAAGGACCACGCCGGTCTTGGTCTTGGATGAGGAAGTGATTCGAGCGATTCCGAAATCAGTGACTTTGACGGTATCGGTTCCTGTAAGGCGCATTATGTTGGCCGGCTTTATATCCCGGTGGACGATGCCTCTTTCATGGGCGTAGCTCAGGGCGTCGGCCACCTGGGCGGCCAGTAGAATCGCCAGATGCATGGGGAGGAGGTTCCCCGCTTTGACAACACCTTCCAGGTCTTCTCCTTCCAGGAATTCCATGGCGATGTAGGCAAGATCGTGCTCATCGCCGGCATCGTAAATCGTTACTATGTTGGGGTGCGTGAGGAGCCCTGCAGATTCGGCCTCTCGAAAGAAGCGTTCCTTCATTTCGTCCACCATCTCTTCGTCAAAGTCGGAGATGCGGACGGTTTTTATGGCGACGGTCCTGTGGATCTTCGGGTCCTCGCCCTTGTAGACCACCCCCATGGCCCCCCGTCCCAGTTCCTCCGTAACCTCGTAACGGCCCAGGGTGGGCTTCGTGTCCATGCCCGAAAGAGTTGCGCCGATGTCGCCGGGGTGCCCTCCGCCGCCGGGGCCGAAGATCATGGTGGCCTCCGCACCCCTGAGGCGTGGAATACGCTCATCCAGGTCCGCGAAATTCCTTCCATCTTCAACGATCAGCTTGTAGGTGGCCAAGGCCTTTGAAAACTGGCGTTTCCGCTCGAAGTCCAGCCCCAGGTTATATAGGAGTTCCCGGGAGCCTTCTTCTTCCAGCGGGATCTTGCGAAACTTTTCCAGGGCCAGGTCCAGCATGCCCTGCTGCTGAAAGGAGAGGCCGAGCATCTTGTTCGTCTCCACGGAGTCGGCTTCCACCTTTTCCTTGGTCCTTTCAGTGATGAAGAACTGCTTGGAGATCACAAGAATGTAGCCGGCGATCAGGAGCATGACAGCCGGGGTGATGTGGAGCCAGACGTGCCTGGCGAAGAAGAGCACAGCCCCCACTGAGGTGTATCCGGCGAAGAGGCCGAGGGTCGTGAGTGCCCCGGCGCCCGCACGGAGCTTGGGGAGAACGATTGTTATGAAAAGCCCGAAAACGAGAAGCATGCCGATCTCGACAAAACCGATCCAGCCGGGCCTGGAATAAAAACGCTGGTTCAGGATGTTGGAAACCGCGTTGGCCACCACTTCCACTCCCGGGAGTTGGTTGGAGATGGGCGTAACGAACCTGTCCGCGATTCCCGTGGCGGTCGGCCCGATGATCACTATTTTGTCTCTGAAAAGGGGTGTCTTTATCTCGTTCTTGTAAACCTTGGCGAACGGGGTACGGCGGAATGCCACATCGGGGCCTTGGTTCCAATTGATCAGGGTGGACATTCGCTGATCCCGGACCGGGATGGATACGAATTGGGACGGGGTTGTTCGAATTCGAATCCCCTGCCCGAGGGTCACTGTGATGTCCTCATTTTCCAGCCCCTTGAAGGCCTTGACAATGGCCATGGGGAAGGAGGGGAAAAAGGTCTTCTTGAGGTATCCGATGACATGAGCCTGATCTCGAACTGATCCGTCCGAGTCATGAAAAAGATTGAGATGACCGATCCCGAAGGCCGCCTCTGCAAATGCAGGCAGCAGGGGGTTTACCTTGTCGAGCCAGATGGTGCTCGAAATACCCCATGGATCGTTTGTGCCTCGTACGTTCCTGAACGCAAACTTTTCCATGAAGTACGGCGGCTCTAAGTCCCTGCCCGTGCTGAGGGTGTCAAAATAGACCGGGAGAACTACATTGCCGGCCTCGTTCATGGCGTTGTACAGCCTGAGATCTTTATCCAGACGAACTTCGGCTTCGGAGAGATCCCTGTAGAATTCAAGCCCTGGGCCCTGCTGGGCCAGGCCGTAAGACTCAAATTTATTTCTCAATTCTTTGACCGTTTCCAGACCCTCGCTTTGCTCGGGTTCCGGGAACAGGATATTCATTGCGATCACCCGGGCTCCGGCCGTGGACAGGTTTTGGACGGCTCTCGCTATTACGTCTCTGGGCCATGGAAAGCGGCCGAGTTCGGACAGGTCGTCATCGGTGATCGCCACTATCTCGATATCGGGGTTTCTTTCAGCCGGGGCCGCGAGCCTTGCCCGGAAATCGAACGTCTTTTTTTCGATGGCGTCGGTGAAGTCCAGGACCCCGGTCACAGTGATGAACACGAAAAAGGCCGTGACGATCACTCCGACCACCCAATCTGGTATGCCTCGCTTGATTCTCATGGGTCCTCCATTCACTTGCGGGCTTCGTTTCGGCCAGAGCCCCGTTCATGAGGGTCCGGTGAAGCCGGCCGTTCACTGCAAGGTGATGTGGGGCTTCAAACGCTCCAGGATCCGGGGGCCGATTCCGCGGACTTTCAGGAGGTCTTCAACCCGATCGAATCCGCTTGCCTGCTCCCGGTACTCAAACATGGCCAGGGCAAGCCCGGGGCCGATTCCGGGGAGCGCCGTTAGTTCCTCCAGGCTGCAGCGGTTCACAGGGACGGGCATTCCCAGCGTCATAAGATAAAACGCACTCATCTCCTCGACCCGGCAGCCCATTTTTTCGCCCGGGCCGCCGGTGAATACCATCCTGGTGCCGGAAGGGAGGCCCGGCTTTCCAAGGTCTTCCAGTGCGCTCCGGTAATCGACTTCCCCGGCCGCTCTCACAGCCAGGGCGGACGCTGTTGCGGGTGTGCTGCAGAATGCGTATACGCCCGGGTGGGGCACATCCCCCGCCGCTTCCACAAATAGTGGATGATCACACACAAGGGGCGATGCGGCATCTTTTCGGAAAAAAGAGTCTGCAAGGCCCAGGCCCAGAATCAGAAGGGCCAGTGCAAGGTATGCCCCGGCTTCGTCACTTCTCTTCGGTGGTTTCATTGTCCAGCCCGAAGGCCTCGTGCAGCACCCGGACGGCAAGTTCTGTGTACTTTTCCTCTATCACGCAGGATATCTTGATCTCGGATGTGCTGATCATCATCACATTGATGTTTTCGGCTGCAAGGGTGTGGAACATCTTCATTGCCACACCAGCGTGACTGCGCATGCCTACCCCGATCACAGAGACCTTGGCGATGTCTTCATCGCCCAGCACCTTTTCCGCTTCGATATCCTCCGCCACCTTGCTTACCAGCTTCATGGTCTTGAGGAAATCAGGCTTGGGAACGGTGAATGTCAGGTCCGTGATTCCATCTTCACTGGTGTTCTGGAGTATCATGTCCACGACAATTCCAGAATCAAAAACAGGCTCAAAGATCCTGGCCGCGATTCCAGGCCGGTCAGGCACCTTTTTGATGGTGACACGGGCTTCGTTTTTATTGTATGCGACGCTGGAGACGAGCAGTTTCTCCATGTCTTTTGTCTCGGCGATTACCATGGTTCCCTCCTCCCTGCTGAATGTGGAACGAACATGGATGGGAACATTGAATTTCTTGGCGAACTCGACGGCGCGGATCTCAAGGACCTTGGCCCCCAGGCTGGCCATCTCAAGCATTTCCTCATAGGATATGCGCTCCATTTTCCTGGCCTTAGGACAGATATTGGGATCGGTGGTGTAAACCCCTTCCACGTCGGTGAAGATCTCGCAACAGTCTGCGTTGAGAGAGGCCGCCAGTGCCACGGCGGTCGTGTCCGACCCCCCCCTGCCCAGGGTTGTGATGTTTCCATCAGAGTCCAGCCCCTGGAAGCCGGCTACGGAAATGATTCTGTTATTATCCAGTTCTTTCCGTATGCGCTGGTTATCGATATCCCGGATGTGCGCCTTGCCGTAAAGCCGGTCCGTGTGGATGGAGGCCTGAAACGCGAGAAGGGAGAGCGCGTCATGTCCGAGGGACTTGACGGCCATGGCAAAGAGGGCCACTGTTACCTGCTCGCCCGTCGCCATGAGCACGTCCAGTTCCCGCGGGTCAGGATCATCGGTCATCTGCCGGGCGAGTTTGATGAGGCTGTCGGTCTGACCGGCCATGGCTGAGAGGACAACTACCATGCGATGACCGTCTCGATGGTACTCGAGGACCCGCTCGGCAACATTGCGGATCTTCTCGATGCTCCCGACCGAAGTGCCTCCGTATTTCTGAACTATTAACGCCATTCCGCTCCTTGCAGCCGGCTTGAAGGCCGGTCTTTTTTCCGCTCTCTTCGCTCCAAAAAAACCGGGCTTTAAACTTCATACAAGGGCTTCAAGGATCTCCACGGACCTTGGGTGGCCGGCCGAGAAGGTGATGAGCCTTGCTTCATGGCCCGATATAACGATGCTCACATGGACGGCCCATACGGGGATGATTTCCGGACAACGGTCCGCCCACTCCACGAGGGTGACGCCGTCTCCGCGAAGGTACTCCTCGAGTCCCGCGGATAGGATTTCCTCCAGCCCCTCCAGTCTGTAAAGGTCCATGTGGTAGAATGTGCTTCGCGCAGGGTACTCGTTCACCAGCGCGAAGGACGGGCTGGTGATCACCGTCTGCTCGGGGATCCCGAGACCGGCCCCGACTCCCTTGGCGAACCGGGTTTTTCCGCTTCCCAAGGTTCCGGTGACCGCAACCACGTCCCCCCCGGCCAGCAGGGCGCCCAGGCTTCGGCCCAGGCTTACGGTTTCCCGGTCCGAGGCGGTTGAATGTACTATTTTTCTCCTCATCCTTCCAGAACCACCATGGCGACGGCGTAATCGCGCTCGTCCGACAGGCTCACGTGCATGCCGGTGATTCCGTATTCTTGGCACAGGTCAAGGGTCTTTCCCTTGACGCGGATCCCGGGGCGCCCGCCGGGGTGATGAAACACCTCAATGTCCCTCCATCTGATCCCCCGCTTCATGCCCAGCCCTATGGCCTTGGAGAATGCTTCCTTGGCCGCGAAACGCATGGCGAATGCACACGAGGGCCTCGGACGGGAAAGACACAGGGATTGCTCATCGGCTGTAAAGACGCGGTCGGTGAAGCGATCGCCCCACCGTTCCAGGACTCTTTCTATTCTAGGGACATACACGAGGTCCACGCCGATTCCGTAAATCATAAGCAGATCAGAAACCCTTCACGAGGTCGATCATGTCGCGTACGGCGCGCTCCATGCCCGTAAGTACGGCCCGGGAGATAATGCTGTGCCCAATGCTGTATTCCCCTATCCCTGACAGGGAGTTGAAGCGCTTTATATTGGTGTAGTTCAATCCATGCCCCGCAGCGATTTCAAGGCCGGTCCCCGAGGCCGACTCCACGGCGCGGACGATTCGTTTGAATCGTTCCTCGGCCTCTTTCTCGGATGAGGCCTCTGCGTAGTGCCCGGTGTGGATCTCCACGACGCGCCCGCCGGCGGAGTGAGCCGCCTCGATCTGGGACGGTTCAGGATCCACAAAAAAGCTCACCGGGATTCCGCCTTTCCGGAGCCGTTCAACCACATCGGAATACCGGTCAGGATCGGCCAGCACGTCCAACCCGCCTTCGGTGGTCAGTTCCTCCCGTTTCTCCGGGACCAGGGTAACGAGGTCGGGCCGGAGTTCCAGCGCGATGTCTATCATCTCGTCCACCGGCGCCATTTCCATGTTCAGCCGGGTTTTGACCGTTCGGCGCAAAAGCTGAAGGTCACGGTCCTGAATGTGGCGCCGGTCTTCTCTTAGGTGGCAGATGATCCCTTCCGCCCCTGCTAGTTCCGCAATGCCTGCTGCGACAACCGGATCAGGCTCGTCCGTGCCTCGTGCCTGCCGGACGGTGGCCACATGGTCTACGTTGACTGCAAGTCTTGCCATATTCACTCCCTCCTGCCTGCTCGTCGTGGGACCGCCCGACGCAGGCGCCCCCATTATCCGTCAGGTGCCGCACAGTCCACCAGGGAGAGGAGCCTCTTTTCGACCTCCTCCATGCGCGAGGCCTCCTCTATGGAG
>CAYVDE010000048.1:0-3235 GCA_964450535.1 uncultured Desulfobacterales bacterium | reverse complement strand
TAACCCAAGTCGCCTAAGACCTTTCTCAGTTCGCGGCTTATCGTCCGGCTTTCGACCGTCGGTTTCGTCTTCGGGCCCCTGATCTGAATGTCCATTCTTGCCCTTTTTCTCCGGTTTGGACTCCCCGGCCTCGGGGTACCTGATTCTCTGATGGAAGATGCCTGCCAGGGTTTTGTTGAAGCTCTTTGCGATTTCGTGAAGGTCTTTGAGCGTCAGTTCGCACTCATCCAGCTGACCGTCGGAAAATGTCTGGTTGATCATCTTGTGCACCGTACCCTGAATCCTGGACGGGGTGGGATCGTTGAGCGAACGGGAGGCCGCCTCCACCATGTCCGCCAGCATTACCAGGCCGGCCTCCTTTGTCTGCGGCTTGGGGCCGGGGTAGCGGAAATCCTCTTCCTTGACCTGAGAGCGCTTCCCCGTCCTGGACTCCGCTCTTTCCCTGGCCTTCTGATAAAAGTAGTTGATCAGGCTGGTCCCATGATGCTGCTGAATCGTGTCTATGATCTCCCTTCCCAAGCCGTATTCCCGGGCCAGTTCAACCCCGTCCTTCACGTGGGCGGTCAAGACCAGGCTGCTCATGGAGGGAGCCAGTTTTTCGTGCTTGTTCTCTCCGGCCTGCTGGTTTTCGATGAAGTAAAGGGGTTTCTTCAGTTTTCCGATGTCATGGTAGTAGGCGCATACCTTTGCCAGCAGAGGGTTTGCGTTCACGGCCTGGGCCGTGGCCTCGACCAGATTGCTGATAATGACGCTGTGGTGATATGTCCCTGGGGCCTGGACCAGGAGGCGGCGAAGGAGAGGCTGATCCAGGCTGGACAGCTCCAGGAGCTTGATGTCGGTGGTGAATCCGAAGGACATTTCGATGAGAGGGAGAAAGCCCGTGGCTATAATGGCGGTTAGAATTCCCCCTGTAAAGCCCGCGCTCACTGCTATCAGGACGTCAAAGGAGTAAAGGGATCCGGAGATCATTTCGATGCAGAGGGCCAGAATTACATTGACCAGGCTCACTTTGAGCCCCGCCTTGATCAGTGTCCCCCGCTCGGTGCAGCGGCGAACGCCGTAGGCCGCGACCAGGCTTCCCAGGAAAAAGTAGATGAACATTGAAACCTGCCCGCCGCATATCAGGGCTGCGAGCACGGCGATGATCAGGGAGAAACTGGTTGCGGCGGCGAGCCCCTGAAATATGGAGAGAAGCATCCCTCCGCAAGCAACGGGCATGGCGTAGAGGAGGCTCCTTGGACTCATGAATGCAAATCCTCGGGCGATCTCATCCGCAACGAAGCGATATATCCATGCAAAGAGAAAAATTCCGAACAGTGTTACCACGGCGAACAAAAGATCGCGCCGGTCCTCCATAAGCACCTTGAGCCCGCGAAACCCGACCAGGTACATGACAGTGAAAAAAAGCCCGATCAGTACGGCCATGGCCGGGATGCGGCCCAGCATGTCCATCCGGTCTCTGGATCGAAACTCGCCTGCCAGTTTTTCCAGGTGGGCCGGGCCGATTCGATCCCCCTCCCGCACGAGCATTTCGCCCTTCTTGATCATGAAGTAGGTGGGCTTGACCTCGTTGCGTGCCATTTCCTTGCGAAGCTCGGTTTCCCTCTGGTTGAAAGTGGTGTTGGGTTGCAGCAGGGCCATGGTCAGTTCCACGGCCGCTCTGGCTGCGTCGGGTCCTATCTGTTCGGCCAGGTCCGGCTCCTGGTTTTTCACAAGGGCAAGTGCGCCATCGAGATCGTGGAATCGTTCCAGGTCTTCCACCCGGGTTTCCTTGTGGGCATACAGGTCGTGGAGAATGATGCCCCCCTTTTCCGCTTGGGAGAGCAGCCGATCCCGATTCGCCACAATGCCCTTGGCAAGGACGCGGTCCAGGATCGGGAGCATGGATTGCTCCATGGCCTCCGAGAAACCACTGTCCATGAGGGTGTTAAAGAGGGCCTGATCGGGCGTGATATCCAGGATCGAAAAAAAACGGTCGCGCAGAGCGAGGATTTCCTCAGGGGCTGGATCCGCCGGGACTGCAAGCTCCAGTGCTATGATTTCCTGGTCAAGGGGGTTGAGGAGTTCAGCCCGCTGTTTCCGGGCAAAGGAAAAGGCCTCCTTGACACGATTGAGGAGGTCTGAATGAGACCGATCGAAATCGTAGACTGCCAGGGACTGTCTAGCGGCTTCCGCGCGGTTACGATCGGTCTGCTCGCGGTTTTCGATCAGGAAGTCGTGGCTCGCCTTGATGCTGGTCTCAGCCACGTCCCCGATTTCGTATTCAGGGCCTTGGGTCAGGATGTTGGGAAAGAGGAAGGCCGCGAAAAGGATGCTCAAAAGGATGAGGCTTGTCCACAGGATTTGATTATGGGTCAGCCATGACAGTGAAATCCCCCGTCTCCTCCTGCGTCCTCCATCGCGGTCTCCTTTGGCGGCTGGTTTGCTGGAGGCTCCGGGTCTTTTTTCTCCCTTTGAAGGCGCCTTGGCCGTGGTTATGTTCCCGCGGTTCAGTGGCTTGACCTGTTCCTTGCCGTTAATTGAGTTCATGGGTTTTAGTTTTTTCCTTTATGTCCGGAAACCTGATCCTGTCAATAAGGTGCTGGCTGATGGAGGCCTGATCAGGCGCCCGACCGGCCTTGTTCAGCCTTTTCATAGGCCTCTATGATCTCCTGGACCAGGGGATGGCGGATGACGTCTTCTCTCCCGAAGTACAAAAACCTGATACCCTCGATCCCGTTCAGGATATCTTTGGCCTCGATTAGGCCCGAAGCGATTCCGCTGGGAAGATCAGTCTGGGTTACATCTCCCGTGATCACAGCCTTGGAGCTGAAGCCGAGTCGGGTCAGGAACATTTTCATCTGGTCTGTTTTTGCGTTTTGGGCCTCATCGAGGATCACGAAGGAGTCATTAAGCGTTCGACCCCTCATGAATGCCAGGGGCGCCACTTCGATTACGCCGCGTTGGATGAGTTTGGACGCGTCCTCAAACTCCATCATGTCGTGCAGGGCGTCGTAAAGGGGCCTGAGGTATGGATTCACCTTTTCATAGAGGTCTCCGGGGAGAAATCCCAGGTGTTCACCGGCCTCCACAGCGGGCCTGACAAGGACGATCCTTTTTATCTCTTTCCTGGCCAGGGCCGCAACAGCCATGGCCATGGCAAGGTATGTCTTCCCCGTGCCGGCCGGTCCGATGCCGAAGACAATATCGTATCTTCGAATGCTGTCAATATAATCTTTCTGGTTGACGGTCTTGG
>CAYVDE010000047.1:0-20507 GCA_964450535.1 uncultured Desulfobacterales bacterium | reverse complement strand
TTAATTGCCTACCCCGAAGCTCTTTCGGCTATACGGAGGGCCTGGCAGGAGAATAGATGCTCCGAATCTGAAATGGTTTACGCCTGCCGAGCAGTTCCTGGAAATTTGGGGCGACTTCACCTGACTCACGGTTTTCTCCCATTCCCCGGGGAGTCCGGCGCGCTCGAAGCAACGCTTGGCGCTCTCGAATGAGAAGCAGGCGCGGTCAGGAATAAAGATATCCTCCCTGGTAAGGGTGATAGTGCGGCGATCCTGCTCAAGGGGCGGAATCAGTGTGCGGTCGGCTGAAACGCCGATAAAAGGGAACAACATCCACTTCCATCTGTTCGACACTCCATTGATCAAAATCGTCACCAGTGATGATTGTCCCTTTGTTCAGGCCGAACCGGGTACAGGCCGCCATCAGCTCCTTCAGCTCCCTCCGCCGGGTCTCAGCGCTGCTCAGGTCGTGGCAGACCTGGATGGCCTCCATCACTCGGCCCCTTTCCACACGCAGGAAATCACATTCCAGGGCCTCGTTGCGGTAGAAGAACAGCTCCGTCGTCCCTGTTCGCCTCAGTTCCAGGTAAACCGCATTTTCCAGAGCCTTGCCCGTGTCCTCGGAAAACCTGTACAACAGGACATTGAAGTATTCCTGTAACAACCGGGTGCGATGTTTGTGATCGATTAACAGGGTTTCCGGAAAACCGCCATGGTTCAGGAATTCGGCCTGAGCGTTTCTGAGCTGGGCCAGGTGCCTGGACGAATGAACGTCCGCTTCCAAACCCTGGAAACGCAGGTATTCCGAACACCCATGATCGTGATGATCACGGGCTTCTTCTCATGGCGTTCCGCAAGAACCTGAAAAAGGAGCTCCGCTCCCTCCTTGGAGAAGGGGACGTAGCCCAGCTCGTCAACGATCAGAAGACCGTAGGAGGCATATTGCTTTATCACCCGGCTCAGGCTCTTGTCGTCCCGAGCCTCGATCAGCTCATTGGCCAGGGCGCAGCCCGTGACAAATCGGGTCCGCCATCCTTGCCGACAGGCCTCCATCCCAAGGGCGGTGGCCAGGTGGGTCAGTGTCCTCGAAAGCAGCGGAGCTTTGGGCCGTGCTTGCCGGAGGTGTATTACATATTGTGAATTTAATTCACAATATGTAATAAACCCTTGTCTTGAGGCTCTCGGCCCTGTAATATGACTCGACCCACTGGAACGGCTACAGCAACCATCATCCATCATCCATTTTTTGGAGTCCCGTATGATCCCGCGTGAGGCTGCATCCAAGGCCCTTCAACTCGCTGCCGAGTATCCTGTTTTGACCATCACCGGACCCAGGCAGTCAGGCAAGACTACGTTGTGTCGAATGATTTTTGGAGACAAGGACTTTGTATCTCTGGAGGATATTGATGAGCGTCAGTATGCCCAGAATGATCCGCGTGGGTTTCTAGGTCGTTTTCAAAAAAGCGTTGTTATTGATGAAATTCAGCGCGTGCCGGACCTGTTGTCGTATATACAGACCATTGTTGATGCACGACAGGAGGAAGGCTTGTTTATTCTCACAGGTAGTCAGCAGTTCGGTTTGCTCGAGAACATCTCCCAGTCACTTGCCGGACGAACGGCTCTCTTACGGCTACTGCCTTTCCGAATGAATGAGGTTTATAAGACCGGGAACAAAACCGCTTCTCTGGATGAGGTCCTCTACTCAGGATTTTATCCCCGGATATTTGACAAAAAACTGAACCCCACCGAGGCTATGTCCTTTTATGTCGGTACGTATGTAGAGCGTGACCTACGACTCATGATCAACATCAAGGACCTTTCGAAGTTCGAGATCTTTTTAAAAATGTGTGCCGGAAGGACCGGGCAGGTGATCAACCTGTCAAGTCTTGGAAACGATTGCGGGGTGAACCATGCCACGGTGAAAAGCTGGCTGTCGGTGCTTGAAGCCAGTTATATCGTCAAGATGATGCGGCCTTACTTCCGGAACTTCAACAAACGTCTTGTCAAGGCTCCCAAACTTTATTTCCTGGATACCGGACTGGCCGCGTTCTTGCTGGACATTCAAAATGCCCGCCAAATGGCCACACACCCGTTGAGGGGGGCGCTTTTTGAGAGCATGGTGGTTTCCGAACTATTGAAGTGCCGGTTTAATGCGGGCAAGACCGATAACCTGTACTATTTCAGGGACAATGTGGGCAATGAAATCGATGTCATCTGTGACCACGGGATCCACCTTGATGCGTTGGAAATCAAGTCCGGCCAGACCGTGGCCGAGGATTTTTTCAAAGGAATTGAATACCTGGGAAAACTAACCGATGCCATGCGCGATTCCTATATCGTCTACGGGGGAGACAAAACCTATACTCGAAACAACGTGCGTGTGGTCAGTTGGATGAGCATGCAGGATGTTGAATGCGTTCGTGAATAGCGGCCTGGTTTCAATCCGGGAGGAAGAAGACGAGAGATTCAGGGGCAATCAGGGTGTGGGCGTGGCCACTGCCATTATTCAACGGGGGCTATGGCCTGGAGTAAAAAGTGCTCGACCATGTGCGTGTATCCTTGTTTCATTTCATTGACAGCATCGACGTTCGGCACTGCAAGCAGATCCAATAGCTCCAAAGGGAAGGAGGAGAGGCGCAGTTCAAAAATCTCCCGATCCAAGTTGCATTTTTTTGCAGCCGCGGTGAAGACGGTTGCCCAATTCACTTGTCCGTATTTGAACACGGTATAGAGATCGAACATGTCTTTGGGATCATCTCGGCCCAGGATCGCACAGATCTTGTTTGCGCAGATATTCACCTCATTGTCCAGGACGATCCCATTGGGAGAATGGATGCTCCTGCCGTACCTATACACCCGGTCGTTGACCAGGTCGATTTGCAAACCGGGGTGAATCCACAGCCGGACGAAATCCCGGGCATCCACTTGGGGGGTGTATGAAAGGGATGCGGATTCCAGGGCTTCCAGGGTGATGCGTACATCATCGCGGAAAAGAGAATTCTCATTGGTGAATAGATCGAGTTTTTTTGAAAGCCGGCGTTCGTAGTGGAAGCGATGGAGGCAGGTTCCACCTGTGAGATAGAAGGCGGTTTCAACGCCAAAGACGGTCGAAAGGACCTTGTCCTGCAGTTCGAAGAGTTCAGAGTAGGTTAAAGCTTCCATCGGTACTCCGGCGCAAGGTCTGCATTGCCGGTGATGTTGGCAGCTATAATACGGCCCCGCATTTTTGCCCCTGACCGTTCCAGATACTTCTCAATCAGGCTTTGGAGCAGCTTCGGTGGGAACAGATTTCGCAGGTGCCGGGAAGGGTAGCTGCTGTTTTCCATGATTTTTGAAAAGAGGAACTTCTGGAACCCGGCATCATTTTTGTCGAGACGATCGAGGATTTGCTCCGGAGTGATGAGGTAATCCCCCCAGAAGCATTCCTTCTGGACGGTTGCGGCGCTTTCAAGCCTTGGGTCGTTGTTTGTTTGGCTCGTTGCTGAATCCATAACCCGCTGCTTCCTGATGCAGGTTTAGCTCTGCGCTTGATTTTGGGAAAGGGTATGATTTCACGAGGGAAAAGTCAAAGGGTTTGTTGGCCGTCCGTCCATTCCCCGGCCCAAAGCGAATCAATGAAATCATCATAAGGCAAGATATAGACACCGTTATCTGTTTTGCGCCTGCGTTTTTCCAGGCAAACGATTATCCGGTGATGAACAGAAGGGTATTCGTTTTTGAAATGGGCCAGACCTTTCAGATCGGATCCGGTTATGCGTGGCTTGCCCTTGGCTTCTATGGCAATGGAGCCTTGTCCGAGAATGAAATCCACCTCTATGCCGCTCGAGAGTCTCCAAAAGGAAAAATCGTAATGCATCCCAGTATAGCGTGAATGTGCGGATAATTCATGGAAGAGCCAGTTTTCAAAGGCTTTACCAAAGAGTTCCGATCCGGGTTTTACATCGGTCCTGTGGGTCAGATGGTTCACTACCCCAAGGTCACGAAAATAGAACTTGGGGGCCTGGATTGTGCGTCTCTTGGGGCGCAGGGTAAAGGAAGGCAAAAAAGCTCCCATCAAGGTATCTTCAAGAATACCGAAATGCCCGCGAACCGTTGAAACAGCCATACCTGTTTCACGGGCTATGTTGGTCATGTTTACAACTTCCGTGTCTCCTATGGCCGCAACCCTGAGAAAATCACTGAAAACCGGCAGGCTCCGGGTCAGGCCTTCTTCCATGACTTCCTCACGAAGATAATCCTGGACATAAGCGCGTAGTAACGGCTTATGATTCTTGGACATGTAATGCCGCGGCAATGGCCCGGCATTCAGCATGTGCTCCAGGGAGAAATCATTTCCAAGCTCCCTGGCCGTCAATCCAAGAAGTTCATAGCGCAGGGCTCGCCCACCCAAAAGGTTGATGCTGCTGTTCCTGCGCATTTTTCTGGCGCTCGAACCGCACAGGGCAAAGATCCGGTTCTGTTCCTGGATAAGATAGTGAATTTCATCCAGCAGTGCCGGAGCCTTTTGGATTTCATCAATGACGATCATTTTGTCCGCGGCAAGTGCGGATACCTCCTGGCGTAAGAGCGAGGGTTCTTGGGTGTAGCGCATCAGTTCATCGGTCTTGAGCAGGTCTATGCGCACGGCCTTGGGATAAGCGGCCTTTAGAAGGGTGGTTTTGCCTGTCTGTCTGGGCCCCCAGAGGAAAAAGCTGGTTTCCGGATCGGCGGGCAACTGTAAGAGCCTTTTGTACATTGAGTGCTCCGGTGTGGTATTGCATGTAATATGACAACTTAGTTGTAAATTATCACAATAGTTTTCTTTGTCAAACTCAAAATCTTGAAGGGGCGGGACTGGGACGATCTCGTCTGGTATATCATAATATAGGGGACGCCCTTTATATTTTCACATTCTCGTCCGCCGCGCCGGGAACTCGGCCGACGACAACGCCATAGGGAATATCCGATTGGATATTTCTCGTGTCAAAAAGACAGAAAATGCGCCGCTGAAGGATTTCGATACTCCGGCGCTAATATGTGGACAACCACTGCGCAAAGACCGGGTCCACCACGCGCCATATATCGTCGTGTTTCTCGATCAGGTCGAGTTCGACCAGTTTCTTCCGGGCATATTGTACTCCGCCTACGGTGAGCTTGTGGCGCGTAAGATACTCATTGGACAGGATATGTGAACTCGGCGATGCAGCCAGGGCGCGCAGTAAGGCTATCTGCGGGCCCGTAAGACCCTGCACCATGGCCTCGTAAGCGTATCGTTCGGAGGAAAGGAGCCTCTCGAAACCGGCGTCCACATCCTCATATCGAATCACCTTGCCGGAGATATCGAACACGTTGTAGGCCAGGGCCTGGGCATAATAAGGATATTGATGGGTTCTGCGCGAAATCATTTCAGCTACGCTCTCAGGACATTTCTTGCCCTCTCTTTCAAAAAGTTCAGCCAAAAAAGGAACCAATTCGTCGTGCGGAAGGATATTTATGGGATAGGTGATAGCACTTTGGTAAAAGGGCCTGTTCCTCTGGTTGAAGATGTCCAGAAGGACCCTGCGCCGGCTGCCCACAAAAAAGTATGACGCCTTGTGGTGCTGGATGTGGTTTCTCAGTATCCCTTCAATGGAAGACTCTTTCAACTCGGTGATCTCCTGGAATTCATCCAGCACGAAATGCACTTTGGCGCGTTGTTCGTCAATGAAGGCCCCAAGGTCTTCCAGCACGTTGTCCAGAAGTTCCATTCCCGAGGCTGTCGCGGAAAAAGGTTCCACACTCAAAGTGAACCCGTTTTCAGGGGACGGCTTCAGGACAGGACGAAAGGTCTTGAAAGCCTTAAGCATTCTCGCCCCTTTTCGTAGCAGCGATTCCCTTTTGTGGAGAACAGTGTAAACGCTTTTTGCAATTCGTTCCGCCACTTCATTGACACTTGCAACCATGAAAAGGTCGGCATAAAAAGTGAAGACCCCCTTTTCCTCTATTTCGTGTTGCACTTTCTTGACAAGGGAAGTTTTTCCATAACGGCGAGGCGAAAACAGGACCACTGAGGCTTGATTCACGGCATGCCGGCTCAGGTCCTTTTGTTCTTCGGTCCGGTTGCAGAAAGGGGAGTCAGGTGGAATGACACGTAAGGTGAAAGGATTAACCATGGCGGACCTCGCTCACCACATTGAATTATTGAAGTTCAATAATTCAATGTGGTGAGCGTGTCAAGAAATTTATATTTTTACATTCTTGCGCGCCATGCCTGGGACTCCCCCGACGAGCACGCAATAAGGAAACCATGAAAAGCATCTGGCTGGCCATGCCGGGCGGGGTGCCGCATTCAATGCTTTCCTGCCGTATACCTCGTAACCGCGTCAGGCATATTCGGACAACCACTGTGCAAAGACCGGATCCACCACGCGCCACATATGTCATTGTGTTTCTCGATCAGGTCGAGTTCGACCGGTTTCACACTACCTGTTGAGTAGATTCTGGAGGCGGAGGAGGGCACCTCAAGAGAAAGCAAAAATATAAAGGGCGTCCCCGATCTCCGGTCCTAGCTGGTGGGTGATTTCTCGTACTCGATGACCGCTTGTTTGAATTGCTCCAGATCGGAAAGGTTTTCATGGAGAATTCGGTAAACGGTGTCTTCATTGATGTCCCAGTACAGGTGGACCAGACGATTGCGGAACTTTGCCATCTGAATCAGTCGGTTGGTGAGTTCGGGGTCCTTCCAAACACCGAGTTGGCCGAGTTGCTTGAAGATATCGGCATAGGTCTCCGGAGGAGTGATGGGTTTTTCTATCTGTGCAAGGGCAAGGATTCGATTGCCGATGTTCAGGCAGCTCTCGATCGCCAATTGGAGATATCTCTCCGAGGCGGCCTGAGTAACATAATCCTCTTTAAACTTATCCGGAGGGACGTTTCTTACGTCACCGAGAATGAGGAGATAGCGGTGTAGACGTTTCAAGTGTTCCTTTATCCGCTCATCCACTGTAACCAATGCCTCGCAGGAACTCCCGATCGAATTCCTCCCTGTAAGGTCGAAAGTCCAGGTAGCGTTTTCGGGTCGATTCGATGAAATCGGCCAGCACACCACTGTTCCTGCAAAAAAGAATCTTTCCATGGGCCAGGATGTGGTTGCCGTACCTGGGTGGCGCTTCGTTCAGGATGATCAGATCGATCTCCTCGGTGTGAAAGGTATCGATAAATACACCGATAAGTTCAAGGTGTTTGTTGAATCGTTCGAGGCTGTCCAGATCAAAGGAGAGGAGGACAGCGAAATCCAGGTCGCTGAGGGGGGAGAGCTTGCCCGTTGCGAGGCTTCCGAATGCCAGAAGAGCAATAATATCCGGGTCTCCCTTGACAGCTTCCAAGAGGTCCGGGAGCCGATCCAGGACATTTGGGGGCAGGGGTCTTCCTTCGCGGATCATGGGGGCTGCATCCTCTTTTGTTCTAAAGCTGCGGTGTTGTGCTCCGAAGCCCGCAGCTTTCCGGTGCAGGTTTTGCTCTGGGCGTTACTTTCCAAAAGGGTATGATTTCACGAGGTAAAAGTCAAAAGGTTTGTTGCCGTTACGCCGGGGACTCGGCCGGCGAGCACTCCATCGGGATTAAGGGCACCTCAAGAGAAAGCAAACCTTTACGATGAAAAGGGTCAAAGACAAAAACTATCAGTTGTTGAAGGTAATCATGGATGAAAGACCCGGGGATGTCCTGCTTGTCTGGGAAGAGTTGAGGCAAAGAGGATCGGGCTGGGTCAAGCGGGTGGGAAACGCTTTGACGGCATCCAGCGATGAATACCAGGAGGTGTTTGAGAAGGCCGCGGCTGCCGAGCTCGAAATGTAATGTCGCGGCAATGGCCCGGCATTCAGGTTCGGACCGGCGGAGATGTGAGCCCGTCAAGCGCGTCCTTGCGGGCCTCCACGTCCGCCTTGAGCCCTTGAAGGTCCTTGACGATGTTGTGGAGCTGCTCGGTCCACACGTCGGTCATGGCGTCGGCCAGGGAGGCCACGGCACGGCCGGTGGCCTTGTTGAGCCTTTTCCGGTAACTGAGAAGGAACCGCACGCCGAAGAAGAGGTTCAACAGGGCGTAGCTTGCCAGGGCGGCAAGGCCCTGGGCGCTGAAGAGTGTCTGGATGAAGGATGAGAGGAGACCGACGCCGGATTTCAGTCCGGGGGCCTCGAGGATATTCCGCCAGGCCGCTGCATCACCCAGTGCAAAGAGCAGGAGTACCAGCAGGAGTGTGTAAGTCAGGCCCTGCAGGGCGCGGAAACCGATCATTCCGGGCAGGACCGGGATGGAGGCGCGCTCCGAGGCAACGTGAAACAGGCGCTCGCCGATCTCCTCGAAGCGATCTCTTTGGCGCAGGGTATCCTCCACGTGTTTCCTGAAGGAGGGCGCCAGGTTTTCTTCCAACATGTGCCTGACAATGCGGTCCTCCAGCCATTCCATCCGCCTTTTCAGGGCCGATACCAGGCTCTCGGGAGGAGAGAGCCTCCTAAGACTCTGTTCCGGCTCCTGTTCCCCGCCGCTATCGCCGGAGGGGCGCAGGAAGACAAGGGCCAGGGCCAGGCCCGGGCCGGACAAGGGCAGGGCGCCTCGGGCCGGTTTGAAAAGGTCGCGGACCGGTTTGCTCTCGAGCCAGGAAGTCAGGCCTTCCCTGCCCGTCTTCTCCCAGGCCGGGCGATCTTCATTCAGCCTTTGAATCGACCTCTCCAGGGCAGAAGCCAGTCTGTCGAGGCCTTCTGACTCTTGGCGAAGCCGCGAAAAGAGCCGCGAGGCCTCCACGTCCAGGTTCCCCTCCTTGATGGTCCGGACCTGCTTGGCGTTTCGAAGCTGAAAGACCTGCTGCCTTAGCACGGGGAACTGGTTCCAGGACGAGACAGGACCTGAGTCCAGGGCCTCCTGTGCAGAGATCACGAACAGGGACGGATTGTCGATCCCCGCATCCTGGAGGTGCCTTGTGAACAGCCCGTATGCCGCGGCCAGGGTCTCGTACCCTTTCTCATGGGATTTTTCTTGAAAAAGCAGGTCCGCCTTGTTCAGGACGAAAAAAAAGTTTTCACCGGCCTTGGGCGCGTGTTTCAGGAACTCGTAAAACCTGCGGTCCGCGTATTTCTCAGGGGAGGTGACCCAGACCAGGAGGTCCAGGTTTCCCAGGAACGCGAGAACACTCTCCCGGTGTGCCGCAAGGAGGCTGTCAAAGTCCGGGAGGTCTGAGAGAAGCACGTGACGAACCGGGTCGGCCTGGTGGAGTATCTCCCGCCATGGCAGGACATCGGCCGGCTGCACAGGAACAGGAGGTGAGTCCTGGTGGCGGTAGACGATCACGTGGTCTGTGTGTGGGCGGCGGTGACTGACCGAGGAGATGGGGGCCCCGGCCAGGGCGTTCATCAGTGATGACTTGCCCACGCCCGTTCCTCCCAGAAGGCCCACTGTGAGGTGCCTGCCTTCGACTGCGGCGAGCTTCTCCAGGAGATCGTCCGCTGTTTTGATAAGGCTGCGCCGCTCCTCATCCGACAACGTTGACACGTCGTTTCGGCTCAGGAACTCGCGAAGTCCGGAAAGCTCGTTTTTCAGGCGTGGTGCGGGCGGGGTCATTTGAAGTGGCTCCTCTGTGACGGGCTCTTTCTCTTATCTCAGCCGGAGATCAGCGAGCCGTTCTTTTTCTTCAGGGTCCATGGTGACCGATTCAAGGGCCGATTCGTATCTCAGGCGCTGCTCTTCCAGGATGGAGAGCAGTCCACTCCGGTAGGTCTCGGCCATCTCCCGTACGACCTTTCGTATCTCTCGAAAAGCAAACAACTCGGCTGATCCCTTGGTCAGGAAAGGGGCCAGGGCCGAACCAAAAAGCGCATCGATCACCGTGAATCCGCCGCCCAAAGTGGCCTCCAGCGCGATGACAAGCACGCCCCACACAATGGACGTGGAGTATATGGACCACTTCTTTGCTGTGGGAAGCCCTTTTGCCATTTTCTCGAAGGTCTCCCTCAACCAGGCCTCCATACGTTCCTGTTCGGCGGTCATACGGGCCTCCACCTCGTCACGCTCCATGGCCGTTCCAGGTCTGCGAAGCGCCCCGAACAGGGGGGCTTCTTCATCCGCCGGAGAAAGCGTCTCGAGGGCCCGCCGGTTGAACCGGTCAACGGCACCCAGCATGGGGGCCATGTTTTGGGCCTCCCTGGCCCTTTGAAGCTTGTCTTCCTTGGCTGCGGATTTGCGCCCGATATCCAGGCCAAGAAGGCGGAAAGGTGTAAGAATCACGTCCCTAACAGCCCTGCGGGGGCCTCTCAGGAGGTCGTATCGCGAAAAGAGCCGCCGGATTTCCTTTGCAATGCGCAGCCGGTTTTGAGACGTGAAATGCTCGCTCTCCGCCCGGAAAAGGTCTTCCGCCGTCTCATGGAGCAGGGCCTCAAGGCGCTTCAGCCACTCCCTGGAGGCCTTGTCTTCCTCTTCCAGTATCTCAAGGAGGCGTCCAAGAAGACCTTCCAGCCTTTTGGCATCGGCCTCGAGGCCCGCATTTCGCCTCTCTCTCAGCGAATCAGGAGAAAAGTCCTGAAGAAGGCGTTCTCGAAAACTACGGAACCCGGCCTGATCCGCCAAGGTTTCGGGCGCCGGGGAGGGCAGGCGGTGAATGATCCAGAACCGGTCTTTTGAAGGCCTTATGCCCTGGTCTGAGAGTACTCCCATTGCATCGTCGCTTGAAAACGAGGAATCGGCCTTGTTCAGCAGGAAATAAACCCGCTTTTGTTCCTCGATCACCTGTTGAAGGCGGACCGAAGGGACCTCGTCCGCGTATTTTTCCTGGCTCGTGACAAAGACCACTGCATCGGCAAGCAGGGAAAGGGTCTCGGCGGCCCTTCGGTTATTCTCGTCAAGGCTGTCCAAATCAGGCGTATCCACAATGACGAGGCGCTCCCGATCATCGAGTTCGTGCTCTATTAAGATCAGCCTTCCCTGTTCTCCGGTCTCGGGCCCGGCATCGGCGGCCGGACCGGATCGGCGTAAAGGGGCTGCATTTTCAAACGGGAAACCGTTCTCCACCGGACAAGATGCATGCACATGGGCCACGGGGCCTCTGGTCTTGGGGCGTTCCACGCCCGCGAGGCTCAACTCACGTCCGCACAGGGCATTGAACAATGTGGACTTTCCCGTGCCGGTTCCGCCGATAAAGGCTATCCAGAGACAATTTGTGTTACACTTGTATTGAAAGGCGGCAAGCCGTTTCGGGAGTTTCACAAGAAGCGAACGGGCCTCGCCGTGGGCCGGCGTAAGCCCTGGAACGGACGGCGTTTGAGGGGGTGTCCGCGTAAAGGATGGATCGCTCGGGATTGTCGCGCTGCAGTCCATATGCGGGAGCCTTGTGTGGGCCGGTGCCGAGGGCTTTTGAATCACGCCGGATGAGCGAAAAGGATGCCCGTATACCACGGGAGTATAGGGTTCTTATGTTCCAGGTGTCAAGGGAGGGGCCGGTTGGCCGCGGATTTATTCGTGAGGCTTTATTGGTTATGGTCATTTCAAGGATTATGTGGTATGGTCCTTTTGGCTTCAGCAGACCGAAATAAACCTTTCACAGAAGACCGCCGGGTATTTGCGCCGGGGAGACCCATTTGGGTCAAAGCTCCGTTTCCGGTGGCGGGAAGGCTTTGGAATTTTGTGCCGGACGGGAGATTTGGAAGGCCGATGGGAGATAAAGACCGAAGAAAGAACCCGCGGATTGAGACCTCGAACACCGTGTCTTTTGTCTGCATTGACGAGGATGGAAACGAAGTACGCGAGGGATTAGGCACGGCCCTGAATATGAGCCTTGGCGGGATCAAGCTGGTGACCCGGGAGCCGGTGGAGACCCCATACGTTATCCTGCTGGTTATCGACCTCGAAGAGGATGTGCTGGAGGTCAAGGGAAAGGTGGTTTTTTCGAGGAAGGGGGATGGCGGGGTTTTTGTAGTGGGGATCAAGTTCATCGACACTGAGGAAAAGCATCACAGGGTCATCAGGAATTTCGTGAAGATGTACCATAGAGCAAAACTGGCAACCAGGCCGGGTGCGTCGCAGGATGCCGGACCCGGGAAGAATTGACTTTTCGACTGTTGGGGACTCATGACAGAGCGTGAAATCGGGCTGTTCGAGGTCTTTCACGAGGTGGGCCGTGCCGTCCTGTCCGTCTTGAGCGTCAGGGAGGTGTGCCACCTCATGAGCAAGCGCACGGTCCAGGCCCTGGGTCTCAAGTCGAGCGTTCTTCTTCTAAAGGAAGAAGGAACCAGTGATCTCGCTATTGCGGCTTCTCACCTTGTAAGCCGTGATTTCCTTACAGAGGAACCCATGGAGGGGGATTCAGGCCTGTTGGAAGCTATGGCCGGCAGGGTTTTCATGGATGAGACGGCTTTTAAGGGCCGGCCCGCCCGTCAAAGTGATCTACTCAGGAACGAAGGTATCGTATCCATACTTTCCGTGCCCCTTGTGCTGCGCGGGAATGTGATAGGGGTCATGCGCCTTTACACGGGTGAGGAGAGGACCTTTTCGGACGATGAGCTCGAGGTCATCTCCGCGCTGGCCGATGTCGGGGCGATCGCCGTGGAGAATGCAAGACTGTTCGAGAAAAAGGGCCAGGCCATTTCCCGTTTGCTGGAAAAGAGCGGGATCGAATACGGATACGATCCTCCTCTGGAGAAGTACCGTGTCAGGGCCGTGAACCATGGCGAGATCCCGCCCGGAAAGTCCTATGACTATTTCAACCGCCTTCACAGGCTCGCCGAGACCGTGGCTTCTCACACGGATGTGGAACAGATTCTGAAGATCGCCGCAAGAGAGATCGCAAAGGCCTTGGACGTCAAGGGCTGCAGCCTGCTCTGGCTCAATTTTCACACCCGGGAGCTCGAATTTGTCGCCACGCACGGCCTGAGCAGCAGCTACCTTGACAAGGGAGTGCTAGGCATGGACCGATCCCTCCCCAAGGTCGTGGAAGGCGAGACAGTTCTTGTTGAAGACACGCGAACAGACACGAGGGTCCAGTACCCCGAGGCTGCAGGCCGTGAGGGTATTGTTTCCATTCTTTCCGTTCCCATTTTTGTGAAGGAAAAGGTCCAGGGAGTACTCAGGCTTTATTCCTCCGCGCCTCGATCCTACCCGCCCGAAGACATCGAGTTCGCCATGGCCCTGGCCGAGATCGGCGGTATAGCCGTCTTGAACGCCAGGCTTTACGAGGCGAGAGACCGCGACTATTCGTTCTGGCAATCCACGCTCCAGTACCTGGGCATTGAGAATTCCAACAAAGATTCAGAGTGATACGGCCCCGCTTTTGACCGGACAGGGGCGGCGTCGAAGAGGCAATGGGCGTCATGATGTCTCTAAAGAAAAGTTTCACAGTGCTGTTTCTTTGTGTGGTAATGCCGGCGGCCTGTGCCGGGCCGGCTGTGCGGGCACCAGGGCCTGCGGAAGATGTGGGCCCTGAGGCGGTGTGGCAGGTGGGCAAGGAGACGCTCCGCACAGCCATGGCAGAGCACTGCAATGAAGAAGAGACCGGGGGAGTCCATGAGTGCTTTGTAAACGTGATGGAGATCTTAGGTGCGGGGCCGGCTGCGGTCCGCTTTTCCGCCTCCCTTGAATCCGCTGCGTTCCTGTATGCCTTGGAGCAGGCGGGCCCTGTGGATGTGGGCTGGGTGCACCACCCTTTTCGGGCACACGAAAAGTATGGGTGCATCCTGCTGAACGGAAGCCCTTCACGGCTGGATGTGGACAGGCCGGAATTCATGCCTTTGAAGGCCCTGAACAGGGATGTGCGCTATCAGGCCATCAAGGAAGCCTTCCCCGATGTGTCCGTTTGGCCGCGAGAGAGGATTGGGCCTGGAAATGTCGCAGTTGAAGAACTTGCAGACGGCGGCAGGCGATTCGTGGTCGGGTATGAGCTGCTAAACGGCGGCCATGCGTGTGAATTGGTGGGGTCCGCGGATTTCGCCTTTGATTTCGATGAGGAGGGGGTTTTTTTAGAGAGCCGGCTGTTTGCCATGGGAGCCGTCCTCCACACCGTCGCAGGCAGGACGGTCACCCTCACCCTGGAAACAGGTTCAGGGGAGACCGGCAGGTGGCAGATGGTGAGACTGCCGCCTCCTGAATCGCTTCGACTGAAGAGCAAGGGGGTGGGACCGGGACGCAAAGGCGGGGAGATCGAGACCTGGACGTTTTTCGCCGGTGACCCCGGGCGCACGCTTCTGGACTTCAGGCGCGTTAACCCGGACCCTGAAGTCTCATTTCCAAACGCCCGCTCCTCTTTCCTGGTAGTGGTTCACGAAGGTGAAAAAGACCTTGAATCGGCCTTGGGGAATGTGTTCGGTCAGGTCATCAATAGCGAGCTTCGGGAGATAGACTCCCCGCGCGCCGGAAAAGTCGTTTTGAGTATTAAGGGTGTGCACAAGGATCTGGCCAGGGTGGACATCACCCCCAGGGATCCGTTGGGGGACGAGTGGGCAATGGTCTACCTGAAGCAACATCAGGGAGAGTGGAAAATACTGGGCATGGGCCGAAGCTTTTCCCCCTCGTTTTACAAATCCAATGGTATCCCTCCGGAACTCCAAGGCCCGCTCGATGAGGAGGCCCCGTATGTTCCGCTGCCCCTTAAGACCTGCAATGATCTCCTGAATACCCTTTCGGATTCCCTGGCCCTGGAAGGGGCCCTTGAGGAGAGTGTGCCGTTTTTCGACTATTTCGGCCTTTCCTATGGAGAGGGTTGCCGCGTAAAGTTGAAGGGAACAGGGGACCTCGTTCCCGGCCTCATGGAGGTGATGAAAAAGATTCGGTCTCTTCTGGAAGGGAAGGGGTATGTGGAGAATCCTGCCTATGCAGCCGACGGACCGCTCGGGACCGCAACGGGGTTTCAAAAGGATGAGAGCCTCGTCCTGGTGAAGGTGGTGGTGGAGCCTGCCGAGGAGGTAGGGCTCCTTTCCAACCGGCCGTTGTCCATGGATGAACTGCTTCCGGAGGAACGCCTTTACACGATTGTGATCAACGGTGCCTGCCGTAAACCGCATAATTTGCCGTGAAAACACTTAAAGAATATAGCTGTTGAGCTGAAACATATTCGACCTGATGAGCCCAAAAGGGTTGTGCCTCGAATCGCTGTTCGGTAGAATTGTGAAGAGTAAGGGAACTCCGTCCAAGGAGGGATAACCATGAAGAAGAGTGTTTGGGTTCTGGGCCTGGCCTTGATTCCGGTATTTATAGCGGTGGCTTCAGGGCCTTGTCCGGCCTTCAGTTTCAGGAGTCCATCGGACCGGGTCAACGAAGAGGCCGACCGGCAGATGTACCGGCCGCGTTCTTATGATCATGCGTCGGTTCAAGGGCCCATGGTGATCGTCATGCCCGGAGAGATAAAGAGCAACAACGCCACTTTCATCCAGAAGGTAACATCAAACAACATCAAGGACTTCGCCGAGGTGGAGTTGTCGAGCGCCAACTTCCGGGTGCTGGAGCGGGCTGACTTGAATCCCATGCTCGATGAGCAGCAGCTGGCGGTTCAGATGGGGAGCGGGGATGCGGACCAGTTCGGGCGGGGCAAGTTCAGATCCACCAAGTGGTTTGTGCGGTTTGACATCCTCAAGGCCGAGCCTGTGGCCGGCGCATCAAGGGGATTCGACGGCATGCCCATGGGTGATATAGCGGGCACGGTGATTCGATCCAGAAGCGGCTCCCAGGTGGCCCGCACCACAGGAAGAAGCATACAGGCGGAGCAAGAGGCGGATATCTGGATAATCGGGCTGCGGTACAGGGTTATGGACGCATCCACGTCCGAGCAGGTAGCCACCGGGTACATGGAACGTAAGATGGAACACAACGCAGAGGCGATCAGTGTGCTGGGAGTCTCCAGCAGCGAGCGCCGGGGCGTCACCCTGGACACCATGGTGCAGCGGCTGGTCCAGGACGCTGTCGCCGAGATGTCCCGCATGAAATGAATGCAGGGGACATTCAGCCGGTCAGTCCGTGGACTCCAGGTCCTGGAGAAGGTCCCGGGCCCACGGGTGGTCCGGATCGATTATGAGGAGTTCGCGAAGATGGGTTCGGGCCGATTCCAGGCGGTCGGTCTCCAGGTAAATTCTGGCCAGGAACCACCGGGCGTCCGGCAGTGTGGGATCCAGCCTGACGGCCTCCTCCAACGCCCCCGCCGCATCATAGGGCTTGCCGCTTCTCTCCAGGGCCAGTCCAAGGCCCACCCGGTAATCAGCGTTGGCCGGTTCCTCATCCACCGCCATTTGAATGGTCTCGACCGCCTTTTCCGTGGCTCCGGTCTCGCCATAGGCCATGCCCAGGTTGAACAGGAAGTCACTTCCCGTGTACCCAAGGGCCAGCGCCTTCTCGTAGCATGCGATTTCACGCTCATGGTCCTCGATCCGGCCGTAGGCATATCCCAGGTGGTAGAGCGCCAGGGCATTGTCCGGATGTGACTCCAGGAATTCCTCGTGAAGACGGATGCCCGTTTCAAGGTCATCCTCCATCAGCGCCCGGTCCGCCTCCTCGTCACAGGTCCAGACACGCGCACCGTCCGGGGCTTCAGCCCGGTCCGGGGTCGATGCGCATGCAGCGAGTGTCATCAAGAGAGCGAGTGCCGATAAGACGGCGAAACTCATCAGTCTGTTTTCCTTCACACGGCCCTCCCTTGTAGGTTCTTTGCTGTTTGCACAGTCAATATGATAGAACAGAACAACGCCTTGTTCAAGCTACCGGGTGTGAGAAGCGCGCACTGCCGTGAATTCATAATGGATTGTCTGCGTAAAGGTGATATGGTACTAATAACACTTTAAAACAGGCCTGTTCGGTGAAAACCGAGGCCAGCACGCCTCATATATCTTTTGCGGGAAATCGGAACAGGCCGGAAAGGGGGGCGCTTCCCATGCTCGGACTCTTTATACGCTGGTTGATCCTGACCGCCGCCATCATGGCGGCGTCTTTTCTCATGGACGGAATCGAAGTGAGCGGTTTTTTCAGCGCGCTGGGTGCCGCGGCCATCCTGGGAGTCCTGAACGCGATTTTCCGTCCCATCCTGATCATTCTCACGCTTCCCATCAATGTCCTGACCCTGGGGCTCTTCACCTTTGTGATCAATGCCCTGCTCCTGATGATGGTCTCCGGCGTAATATCAGGCTTCCATGTCCAGGGGTTCTGGTGGGCTGTTTTCGGTTCTCTTGTAATCAGCCTGGTAAGCTGGTTTCTGAGTTCATTCGTGAATTCCCGGGGCCGGGTGGAGTACATCGACATGGAGCGAAAACCGGGGGGCCGTTGGGAGTGAGGGACTTACGCGGCCAGGCGATATTTTTTCTCATATGGACGCTGTGCCTGCTGTGCTCGTGCGCCCTTTTCCGCGGAAAACCCGCTGAGCGTGCAGGGGACGCAATGGCGCGGGAGCACCCGGTGATTATTATCCCGCTGGAGGGAGAGATCACGCAGCGCTCCGCCGAGATCTCCGGTCTTGCCTGGTATGGAGACGACCTGGTTCTGCTTCCCCAGCGCCCGGAAAAGTTTTCCTTCAGCGACGACGGGGCCTTGTTCGTCCTCTCCAGGGAAGACATCCTGGCCTTTCTGGCAGGGGAGCGGTCAGGGCCTCTTTCGCCTAGAAAGGTCTCACTTGTGGCGCCGGGAATTCGAAAACAGACGCCCGGGTATGAGGGATACGAGTCCATAGCGTTTCAGGGGACAAAGGTTTTCATGACCATGAAGGCCGGGGCCGGCCGTGACATGAAGGGATTCCTGGTTACGGGCCGCGTCACCCCGGACGGCAAGGCCGTGGTTATGGATTCAGCCGGGATAACCCTTATTCAGCCACAGGCGGGTCTGGCGGACATAAGTGACAAGGCCGTTGTCGTCAGAGGGGAAAGGGTGATTACACTTTACGAGGCGAACGGCGAGGTGGTCAACCCGATTCCCAAGGCCCACGTGTTTCAGGATAATGGGAAGCTTATGGAAAAGATTCCGTTTCCGACCCTGGAGTACCGGATCACGGATGCTACGGCACCGGACGACACAGGCCGGTTCTGGGTGGTCAACACCTTTTTCTGGGGAGACAGCAACAAGCTCCGTCCAGGGCCGGATTCACTTCGAACGCTTTACGGCGCAGGCCCTTCTCACGTCCGGTTTAATTCCGTGGAGCGGCTGGTTGAGTTCCGTGACATGGGAGACCGGATCGAACGTACAAGGAGGCCGCCCATACAACTGGAACTCCTGGGCGACCTCCACCCGCGAAACTGGGAAGGCCTGGCGCGTCTCGAACCGCACGGATTTCTGCTGGCGACCGACACCTTCCCTGAAACCGTTTTGGCCTTTGTCCCCGCCGGGTCCTGAGCCGCAGCCCGGGAACCAGGGAGGCCTTTCATGGTCCGAAGACTTTCATCCAACAAGGCCCTGAACGCAGGGCTGTGTATATTGGGCGCGGCCGGGATTTTTGCGGGGATACTGCTCGAGGCAAATTCCCTGTTCCTGTGCGGAACAGGGGTGGGGATACTCGGATATCTGGGAATCCGGAGAGAGTTGAGACAGGCCCTGAACAGGGGTGAAGGGGGCGACGGCGAATCCGGAGGGTAAGGCGTGCCTGATTGTCAGCCGAGCAAGGCTTTTGCCAGCGCGCGAATAAAGCGGTGGTCAGTGCCGCAACAGCCGCCCAGCATAGAGGCCCCGGCCTCTGCAATGGCCAGGCAGTCGCGGGCGAACTCATCCGGCTCCTGCTCGTAGCTGGTCTCACCCTTTCGCGTGACCGGTTTGCCCGCGTTGGGCTGGACCAGTATGGGCCCTTCAACGGACACCCTCAGTTCGCGCGTGAGCTCTATCATTTCTCCACTCCCCAGGGTGCAGTTGGTGGCGATTACATCCACCCCGGCATCCCTGAAAGCTGCTGCGCATCGAGCCGGGCTTTCGCCCATAACAGTGAAGAAGCCGCGTTTGGTCCGCTGGTATGTGGTCGCGGCCGCAATGATTCCGGCCCCGGCCCTTCGTGCCCCGGTCACGGCGGCCAGCGCCTCGTCCAGGGAGAACATGGTCTCGATGCTGATGAAATCCACGCCTCCCTCGAGAAGGGCCTCGGCCTGGACTCGGAACGCCTCTTCCATCTCCTCGCGCGTCACCTCTCCTAAAGGGGCCATCATCTTTCCGGTGGGGCCTATGTCCCCGGCCACGTATTTCCCGGCGGGCCGGACTTCGGAAGCGATGCGGGCGGCCGCCAGGTTGAGAGCTGAGACCTGCCCGGCCAGCCCCCTGTCTGCCAGCTTTATGGGATTTCCTCCGAACGTGTTCGTGTGGACCACGTCGGCGCCTGCTTCGTAATACCTCCGGTGTATATCCTGGACTTGCCCGGGCCGGTCGATGTTGAGCCGCTCGGGGACCTCCCCGGCCTGGAGGCCGGAGGCCATGAGCATTGTCCCCATGGCCCCGTCAAAAATCACATTGCGGGTCTCGACCAGTTCAAGAATACCTGTTTTCATAGCGTTGTCCCGTCTCTCACTTCCACCTCTCACCGGCACTGACACGCCGTTCAGGCGTTAAGAAGTTCCCGTACCTTTCGGACCGCATCCACTGCATCAATGCCGTAACCGTCCGCACCGATTTCCTCCCGAAAGGCCTCGTCAACGGGAGCTCCGCCGATAATCACCTTGATGTTGTCCAGACCGCGCTCCCTTACAAGGGACACCACATCGCTCATGGCGGGCATGGTGGTGGTGAGCAGGGCGGAGACGGCGATGATCCGGCCGTTCTGATCAACGGCTGTTTCCACGAACCGGGCGGGGTCAACGTCTACTCCCAGGTCAAAGACCTTGAATCCGGCCCCTTCGAGCATCATGCCCACTAGGTTCTTGCCTATGTCGTGAATGTCTCCCTTGGCCGTACCTATTATAATTCGTCCCTTGTCGGTGTCCCGGCCCTCTGCGAAAAGGGGGCGCAGCAGGTCCATGCCGGCCTGCATGGCCTTGGCGGACCAGAGGACCTGTGGGATGAAGTACTCTCCCTCTCCGAACTTTTCCCCCACCAGGTCCATGGCGGGCACCAGGGCCTGATTCAGGATCTCGTCCACGTCTGTGTTGGATGAGAGCGCCGATTCGACCCCGCCGGCGACGTCATCAACCCTTCCCTCAACAACGGCCTGAAAGATGTCTTCCATGATTCCCACGCTATTTTTCTCCTTTTTTCACTTTGATGTCGTTCCAGATTCGGGCCAGCGTATCCGACACGGAACCGGGGAGGGCCGGGGGCTCGTGATCGTCCAGGATCTTCATGGCCTTGTCGAGCAGACGGTCCTCCATGGTCTTTTTGCCGGCCTTGACCCAGTTGGGCAGGTTCTCGCGGTTATAAAGGCCCGGACGCCAATGCTCATCCTTGAAGAATTCCAGGGTGTGCTTCTCGCCGAGAAAATGTCCTCCAGGTCCCACTTCCCGGATCACGTCCAGTGCCAGGTGCTCGGGGTCCAGGGAGAATCCGCGCATGTAACGCTTCACGTACCCGATGACCTCGTCGGCAAAAACGATCATTTCAGGTGCGGCAACAAATCCCTGACCCATGTAACCGCAATCGTGGATAAGGTTGGCGCCGT
>CAYVDE010000046.1:4351-20554 GCA_964450535.1 uncultured Desulfobacterales bacterium | reverse complement strand
GCACACTGAAGGCATTCGATTCAGGAAGCACCTTAACAGGAACCCCGGAAACACCCAAACACGGGATTATGTCATGAGTGCCAGCAAGGTCTTTTTCGCGGACATGCGCGCGTCCACAAAGGAAAATCTGCCGGACAAGCTCGAACGGCTTCTGAGACGGCTCCATCTCGAAACCGTGGTCCCCGAACGCAGCATAGCGGCCGTCAAGCTCCACTTCGGAGAGAAAGGAAACACGGCTTTCATCCGGCCGCTGCTCATCCGCAGGGTCGTTGATCATCTGAGGTCTCTGGGATCCAGGCCCTTTCTGACAGACTCCAACACCTTGTACACCGGATCCCGGGGGGACAGTGTGGCCCACCTGAGGACGGCCGTTGAAAACGGCTTTGCTTACTCGGTGGTAAACGCGCCGCTCATCATTGCCGACGGCCTGAGAGGGGCCTCCTGCGCCGAAGTGGAGATCAGCCAGGAGACCATCGACAAAGCTTACATCGGCCGGGAGATAGTTGAGGCGGACGCCCTCATCAGCGTGGCTCACTTCAAGGGCCACGAACTGAGCGGTTTCGGCGGCACCATCAAGAACCTGGGAATGGGCTGTGCTTCCAGGCGGGGCAAGATGGCCCAGCACGCGGACCTCTCCCCGAAAGTAAAGGCCAAGAAATGCATAGGGTGCGGGGAATGCGTGGCCCACTGCGCCCAGTCCGCCATATCCCTGGAGGACGAAAAGGCTCACATCGACCCCGAGTCTTGCGTGGGCTGCGGCGAATGTCTCCTCATCTGTCCCAACCAGGCCATCTCCATCCGCTGGAACTCGGACATCCCGCGCTTTCAGAAAAAGATGGCCGAGTACACCCTGGCCGTGCTCAAGAACAAGAAGGGTCGATCGGCCTTTGTGAACGTCCTCACTCAGATCTCGCCCGCCTGCGACTGCCACGGTCACAGCGACGCACCCATAGTACAGGACCTGGGATTCATGGCCTCAATAGACCCCGTGGCAATCGACCAGGCGTCCGTTGATCTTATCAACGCCCAGCCGGGCCTGGATCACTCATGCCTGACCGGGGGCAAAATGCCGGGCGAGGACAAGTTACGTTCAATCTATCCTCAAATCGACTGGACCGTCCAGCTCGAGCACGCGGAGCGGATCGGCCTCGGATCCCGCAATTACGATTTGGTCAAGATCTGAGCGGACCGGCGGCCGGGCCTGCCGGTCTCTCTGCGGGCCCGGCCTCGTTTCCGCCCGATAAATTTCACCCAAGGTCTGAAGAAGAACCACGCCATGATTCAAACAGAGAATTTGACCAAGTACTACGGACTGAAGCCGGCCATTCAAGATATCTCCCTGGATATCGAGCCGGGAAAGATCGTCGGGCTTCTGGGGCCGAACGGGGCCGGGAAGACCACCATCCTCAGGATCCTCACCTGCTTTATGCAGCCCACCTCAGGCAAGGTGGTCGTGGACGGGCTGGACTGCCGGACGCGATCCCTGGAGGTGCGAAAACGAATCGGTTTTCTCCCTGAAACGGTCCCTCTTTACTCCGACCTCAGGGTCCAGTCTTTCCTCCAGTTCGCCGCTTCGATAAAGGGGTTGAATGGCGGGGACCTCAGGCGGGACCTGGACCGGGTCATCTCGGAGTGCGGCCTTCAGGAGCACCGGAAAAGGCTCATCAAGCACCTGTCCAAGGGTCTCAAGCAGAGGGTGGGGCTGGCCCAGGCCCTGTTGAACGACCCCCCGCTGCTGATCCTGGACGAGCCGACCACAGGCCTGGACCCTGCCCAGATAATTGAAGTACGCAATCTTATTCGCGACCTTGGAGGAGAAAGGAATGTGCTTCTGAGCACACACATCCTGCCCGAAGTCAGCCAGCTATGCGAACGAGTGATTATTCTGCATAACGGGCGCGTCCTCAAGGAAGACACGCCCGCCAACCTGGCGCAGGAGATCCAGCAGGGTCTGCGCACCGTACTTTCCGTGGACGGGCCCGAAGACGAGCTGTTAAGGACCCTTTCGGGACTGGAGGGCGTAATCGATGCCAGGGCTTCCGGGCGGCCCGGAGAGATCATCGTGAACAGCGTATCTGACTTAGGCATACGACCCCTCATGGCACGAACCATCGTGGAGTCGGGCTGGGGGCTTTTGGAAATGCGCTCCAGCGAACTGACTCTCGAGGAAGTATTCGTTCACTTGGTCACCGAGGAGACGGGGCAAGAAGGAGAAAACGCACAATGAGCGGCGCAACCGGAGTTTTTCGAAAAGAGATCGCCATCACCTTCACCTCACCGATATTTTATGCGACGGGGTTTATCTTTCTTCTGGTCTCGGGGTATTTCTTTTACAGCAACACCGTCTACTTCAGCCTCCTGAGCTTCCAGGCCACTCAAAACCCTTTCCTCTCTGAAAGCCTTAACCTGTCTCATATGGTGATTAAACCCTTTTTTGGAGACCTTTCCATCATCCTTCTGCTCATGCTGCCGCTCTTGACCATGCGTCTTTATGCGGAAGAGAAGCGGTCCGGGACCATTGAGTTGCTGTTCACCTACCCCATATCCGATGCAGCGGTCCTGACGGGCAAGTTCGCCGCCACCCTTGTGGTTCTCATGGCACTGCTGGCCGGGACATTGCCCAACATGATCATCCTGGGAAGCATGGCCGACCTGGAATGGGGCATCATCGCCTCAGGGTACCTGGGCGTCTTCCTCATGGGGGCGGGATTCATCGCCCTTGGCTCCTTTGTCTCGTCCCTCACTGAGAACCAGATCGTGGCGGCGGTGATAAGTTTCGGGGCCCTTCTAATCTTATGGGCCATCGGTTGGGCCAAGTCTCTGGTCGGGCCCGGCCTGGGAGCAGTGCTTGGACACCTGGCCCTCATAGGCCACCTGGACAATTTCATCCAGGGCCTCATCGATACGCGCAGCGTCGTGTTTTATATCCTCTTCATCCTGTTCTGGCTTTTTTTGACCCTCCGTTTCCTCAATTCAAGGTTCTGGCGGGGATAGAAAAGGAAGGTGCCTGCGGCCCAAGCCCCCAAAACCCTGACCACGAAGGACAGGAAGGGCACGAAGAAGAAAAAACAGGCCCTTTTGAACACAAAACAGCAAATCAAAACCGATCCATGAGGATAGCATAGCATGCGAGGGAACAAATCTTTTGGTTTTCGGCTGAAAAGCTCGTCCAACATGTCGGCTGCAATACTGCTGGTTCTGGCCTTGGCCGTTTTTGTCACCCTGCTCTCGGAACGCTACTACCTGCGATGGGACGTCACCGCGTCCGGCGAGCACACCCTCTCGGAAAAGTCCTTGCAGGTCTTAAAGACCATAGACCAGCCGGTACACATCAAGGCCTTCTCGCGTGAAGGGCATTCGGGCTCGGGGGAAGTCGAACGGCTCTTGGCCGCCTATGACTACGCATCCCCCAATATCAATTACGAACTGATCGACCCGGACCGCAACCCGTCCATGACCCGGCTCTATAACGTCACCACCCTCAACACCATGGTCCTTGAGGGATACGGGAAGACAAAGACAGTCAAGCTGGCGGACGAGGAAAGTATAACCAACGGGCTGATAAGTCTCTCCAAGGACGAAATACGCGTCTGCTACTGGTTGACCGGTCACGGGGAAAGGCCCTTTCAAGGGAGGGATCCGCGCGACCTCACCATGCTGAAGGAGGCCCTGGAAAACGAGAACTACCGAATCGAGGAAATCTCTCTCATGAAACAGGACATTCCGGAAGACGCCTCCGTCGTCGTGGTGGCGGCCCCGGAGAAGCAGCTCTTTCCCGAGGAGATCAAAAGCCTTCGACGATACCTCGACAGCGGGGGCAGCCTGGCGATCTTTCTGGAGCCTTTTCATGACGGCGGACTCCAATCTTTTTTGCGTGACTATGGTATTGTCGTGGACGAGGACGTGATCGTGGACAAGATGAGCCGGGTCATGGGTGGAGACTTCCTGCTACCCATGGTGGCGGAGTACGGATCCCATGATATTACCCGCGACTTCAGGCTGACCTCCTTTTTTGAGGTGACGCGTTCCGTGGAGGCTGCAGAGCAGACCCCGCCCAATATCAACACCTCGGCCCTGGCCTTCACCTCCCCGGACTCCTGGGCGGAGACGGACCGCGACGCCCTGAACGAGGGACGTGTAGCCTTTGATGAGGATGTGGACCGTGTGGGGCCTGTTTCCCTGGCCGTGATATCGGAGATCCGCCCTCCGCTCAAGACGCCTGAGGACGACAAGGAAACCGCCGGTGAGGGGCCTGGCGAAATCACCGGGGAAGGAAAGCTGGTGGTCTTCGGAGATGCGGACTTTGCAAGCAACAAATTCTTTCACACGGTCGGGAACTCCGATTTCATCATGAACACCATGAACTACCTGGCCGGCCAGAAGGACCTCATAACGATTCAGAAAAAGCATAGGTCCATTCAGGCCCTCATGCTGAACCGAGAGCAGGGCCTGATTGTATTCTGGATCCCGGTGGCGGTCGTTCCTCTCTGCATCCTGATAATCGGGACCGTTGTGTTTTTCAAAAGGAGGTCCCGTTGAAGTACCGATCCACCATTGTATACCTCGTGGCCGTCTTGCTCCTTGGAGGGCTGTATTTCTGGGTGAAGCACCGTGAAGAGCAGGAACAAGCCAGGGAAGAAGAGGCCCGGATCCTGTTTCAACTGGACTCTGACGATCTGGAACTGATCACCCTGGAGCGTCCGGACGGGAAAGGGCCTCTGGCAATTGAGAGGACCGGGGAGGAGACCGGCGGGAACTCTTGGACCATCACGGCCCCTGTAAAAACCGCTGCCGACGATTTCGCCGTCAATAACATTGCGAGGATCCTCACTTTACTAAAGCACGAACGCGTAATTGAGGAAAAAGCGCCGGACCCGGCGTCTTTCGGCCTTGCCCCACCCGCCCTTACTCTCTCCTGGAAGGCCGAAGGCCTGAACGGGTCCCTAATGATCGGGGAGAGGAGTCCCATTGACAGGTCGGTCTATTACGCAGCCACCGCGGATAAAGGCCGTGTGTTTCTAATCGGTTCCACTGACAAGGAAGCCCTGGACAAGGATCTCTACGACCTGCGGGACAAAAGTTTTTTCACTATCACCTCGGACCGGGTGACGCGGTTTGTAATCGAGAAGCCGTCCGTGTCCTGGTCCTTCGTGAAGTCTGGAGAAACCTTGTGGGCCCTGGAAGGGGAGCCCGGTATCACTCTGGACTCCGAGCAGATAAGTGCGGCGGTCCGCCGTCTTACATGGGAAGAGGCCGCCTCATTCGAGGAAGAGCAGGCGGAGACACTGGAACCATACGGCCTGGACCAGCCCATCTTCCGCATCCTGCTCTCGGACGGCACCCTGCACGAAGAACTCCTGGTGGGAGACGCCATGGAAGATGAAAAAGAGCCCCGAAGATACGCCCGAATGGCGTCGAGGCCGCAAGTCGTGACAGTCCGCGAGACCCTGCTGGACCAACACATCCCCGCTTCCCTGGAGGAGGTCCTGAAAAAGGATAAGGAGTAACATTCATGGAAATAAAACTCTTTGCCACGGTCTTTGCCACGGTCTTTGCCGCTGAGATCGCGGACAAGACCCAGATCGCGACGCTCCTCTATGCCACCAACGCGCCCCAGAGCCGCATGACGGTTTTTCTGGGGTCCGCACTGGCCCTGACGCTCGCATCGGGCATAGCAGTCCTGGCAGGATCCGCTCTTTCCCAATGGATTCACCCAAAGGCCTTGTCCATCCTTGCCGGCTCGGCCTTCATCGCTGTAGGCGTCTGGACAATTTTTCGGGGGCTGTAGAACCGCCCCGGGAGGTATTTCCGTCTTGAGCAAACACCCGAAAAAAGACTTCAGCAGCAAGCACCCACCGGATCGCAAAGTCGACCCCCGGGTGGTGGAGGAGGTGAACCGCCGCGCTGAATCCGGACTGATTTCCTGTGCCGCAGCTTTTGAAGTAGCCCGATCCCTAGACGTCTCCCCGGACGAGGTGGGATTTACAGCGGATAAACTGGAGCTGCATATCACCCACTGTCAGCTCGGCCTGCACGGGTACGGCTCGGAGGGAAAACGGGTGCGGCCCGCAGAGGAAGTCCCCGCCGACGTGGATGCGGCCATAAGGTCCCGGCTGGAAAACGACAGGCTCCCCTGCCGGTCCGCCTGGGACCTCGCAAAGGAACTTAAAACAGGCAGGATGAAGATCGCCTCGGCCTGTGAAGCCATGGGAATCAAGATCAGCAAATGCCAGCTGGGAGCGTTTTAGACAGCGCAGCGCCGGTGTCAGTGGTCGATGTCACCGAAGCAGATCCTGCCTGGAAGGACCATGGGCAGGGCGGCTGCAGGCTTTTTTATTATCCGCGAAAGATCTCCCTGGCCGCCACCATGCGCATGATCTGGTTTGTTCCGGTGTAAATCTGGATCAGCTTTGCGTCCCTCATCATCCTCTCCACCGGAAAATCCTTCATGTACCCATACCCGCCCAGCACCTGCACGGCGTCCGTGGTTACCTTCATGGCGGTGTCCGAGGCGGTGAACTTGGCCATGGCGCAATACTTGCGGGCCTGGTGCCCATTGCCATGGTCCAGGTGCCTGGCCGCCTGGTACGTAAGCAGGCGTGCCGCCTCCGTGGCCGCCACCATATCGGCCAGCATGAACTGGACGGCCTGGTGCCGGGCGATGGGACGCCCGAACTGGACCCGCTCACCCGAATACCTCACTGCCTCTTCGATGGCGCCCTGGGCAAGCCCCACCGCCTGGGCGGCCGCAAAAAGCCGGCTGGTGTCCAACGCCGCCATCATGTTTGACACACCGTCGCCTTCTCCGCCTATCAGGTTGCCGCCTGGAACGGCCATGTCCTCGAAGATCAGCTCGGAGTTGATCGAGCCGCGCATGCCCATCTTGTTTTCGTTCTTCCCGTAGACAAGACCCGGGGTCCCCTTCTCCACCACAAAGGCCGAGATCCCCCGGGGACCCTTTTCTGGGTCTGTGTAGGCGTACACGGTTATCACGTCCGCCACACTGCCGTTCGTAATGAAGCATTTTCTACCATTCATCACGTAGTGATCACCTTCCGGAACGGCACGGGTCTTCATGGCCAGGACATCCGAACCTGCATCCGGCTCGGTGGCGGCGAAGGCCGCGAGTCCGCCACGGGCCAGACCGGGCAGGTGGGCCTCCTTCTGAGCTTCTGATCCGCCGAAGAGTATGGGCAGCATGCCGTCGGCCTGGGCGATCAGCAGGAGGGCCGAGGAGGCGCAGGCCCTGGCGATCTCTTCGAGGATCTTGCAGAAAAACAGGTAGTCCGCCCCTATGCCGCCGTATTTCTCCGGCAGGAGTGGAGTCAGGATCCCGTTTTCCGCGAACACCCGCACGGCATCCCATGGAAACTCCTGCTTTTCGTCAAGCTCCGCGGCCCGAGGCCGAATGACCTCCCGTACGATCTCCTTCACAGTGGAAAGCATCATCTGCTGCTCCCGGTTGAGCTCGATCATACCCGCCCCCTTTTGTTGCAGGATTCAAACTCTCAAACCGACTCCGGTTCCGGAGAAAGGAACCCTTCCGGACCGGTGCCAGATAAGGCATTGCCATATTACACCGAAAAATTACCAAAAAGAGGCGGATGTGCTCAAGGGCTTTCTTGCCCCTTGATCCTCCAAGGATTGCGGGTTATAAATTGACGATGGCCGACTCAAAAAGACCATATCTGATCGAGCTCATCTGCTCCCTGGCGGACAACGGGGTGGCGTTCATCATCTGCGGGGGCATGGCCGCCGTCTACCACGGCGTGGAACGCATGACCATGGATCTCGATATCTCACTGGATATGGTCCCTGAAAACATACACCGTTTCCTTAAGACCGCCCGCGACCTGGGCCTGGTTCCACGAGCGCCGGTCCCGGCCGACTCACTTCTGGACCCGGAGACTGTCAAGGGTTTTATCAGAGACAAGAACGCCCGGGTCTTCACGTTCTGGGACCCGCAATCCCCATATCGACAGATCGATGTCTTTCTGACCGACGATCAGGCTTACTCGCTGCTGAAGGACCATACCGTTGCCGCCAAAGTCGACGGCCGGACTGTAAGAGTGCTGTCCATGGAAAAGCTTCTGGAGTTGAAAAGGCGAATCCAAAATCCCAGGGACAAGGATCGCCTCGACATAGAGGCCCTGAGGAGGATAATCGGAAACAGGCCATGAAATCGACAGGAAAGCACACCACACGGACCGTGACCGCCGACTGCTTTGACGGGCACACGGAGTTCGTGTCCCTCACATTCACACAGAAACTGGTCTGGCTGTCCGAAGCGGCCGCCAGCGTGTACATTCTCGCCCAATGCAACCCTGACGCCGCTTGCAACACGCTTTTCTACGCCGAGCCATCGGATGGCGAAACCCCGACCTGAGGCCGGGGAAAACCAATTTTTCCCGCAAAAACGCCTTTTACGGCTTGAGTGACGGGCGGAACGCGGAGGGATCCACCGGGCGTAATCGCCCGGCAACGACCAGTTCGGGAGCGGTAATGCTCATAACGGAATATTGCCGTGCCTTCGGGTCGGCCCGGGACGCCGCTTGTTTTGAAGGGCTCGAAGGGCCCGGATGATCTGGGGCCGGGTCTCCGCCGGCCTGATTACCCGGTGGACAAGCATGTTGGACGCGGCATGAAACGGGTTGGAGTACTTGTGATCGTACTCCTCTATGCGGGCCTCGCGATATGCATCCGGGTCGTCCGCTTCCTGAATCTCCCTGCGGTATATCAGGTTCACCGCGGTCTTGGTGTCCAGGACCACCAGCTGCGCGATGGGCCATGCCAGCATCTGGTCCACTCCCATGCCCACACAGCACATGGCCATTACCGCACCGCCGTACTCCTTACGAAGGGCCAGGGTGATCTTTGGAACCGTCGCCTCGGCGTAGGCGTATAGCATCTTGGCCCCGTGCCGGATTATACCCATGTGCTCCTGGCGCACACCCGGGAAGTAACCGGGCACGTCCACAAAATTTATCAGAGGAATGTTGAAGGCGTCGCAGAAACGGATGAACCGGGCCGCCTTGTCAGAGGAATCCACGTCCAGGCTCCCGGCCCAGATCTTGGGCTGGTTGGCCACGATCCCCGCGGTGCGGCCTTCCATCCTGGCAAATCCAATGATAATGTTCGTAGCGAAGTTCTCCTGGACCTCGAAAAACCGGCTGTGGTCCACGACCTTCCTGATCACCTCACGCATGTCATAGGCCTTGCGAAAGTCCGCAGGAACCACTTCCATCAGGCCCTCGTCAGTCCGCTCCGGATCGTCAGTGGCCTCGATTACGGGCGGCTGCTGATCGCAGTTGCCTGGAAGATAGCCCAGAAGCTCCTTGACAAGGGCTATGCAAGACTCATCGTCTTTTACCGTAAAGTGCGCGGTGCCGGATTTACGGCTGTGGACCCTGGCTCCGCCCAGGTCCTCCATGGAGACCTCCTCGCCGGTAACCGACTTGATCACGGCCGGCCCGGTGATCACCATGTGGCTCTTCTCTTCCACCATTACTATGAAGTCCGTGATTGCCGGCGAGTATACGGCCACGCCGGCGCATGAACCCATCATGGCGGAGATCTGCGGGATGACGCCTGATGCGGCGGTGTTCCGGAAAAACATGCCGGCAACGCCCTCGGAGGCAAAAAAGCCCTCATTGAGACGGCCGCCTCCCGAGTCGTTGAGGCCCACGAGCGGGGCGCGCACCTTCAAGGCCTCGTCCATGAGGAAACAGATCTTTTTCCCGTGTATGGTTCCCACGGAACCTCCCAGGACCGTTGCATCCTGGGAATAGGCGAATACCAGGCGGCCGGCCACAGTGCCGTAGCCGGTTATGACGCCGTCTCCGGGCACCTTCTTCTCCTGCATGCCGAAATCCCTGGACTGGCTCTCGGCAAGGCAGTTGAGCTCCACAAAACTTCCCTTGTCAAAAAGGAGGTCGATCCGCTCCCGGGCCGTGAGTTTGCCCGCTGCATGACGCTTTTCCAGGGCCTTTTGCCCTCCGCCGAGGCGCGCTTTCTCCTCCAGGCTGCCGAGCCGTTTCAGTTCGCTCTGGTGGGTCTTTTGCGTGGGCATGCCTTCCCCTCCGTTTACAGGGTTTCGCGAAGTTTTTTAGTGGCTTCGCCGTCCACCTGCATGGCGGCCGGATCGATCACCACACCGTAGTCTTCCCGGGCGCGCTCCAGGGTCACGTAGCCGTTCAAGACGTCCCTGAGCACGCGCTCGGGCTCGCGATCCATGGGGTTACCATAGCCGCCGCCGCCGGCGGCGTCCATGACCACCACATCCCCCGGGTTGAGCCGCGTGAGCCCGAAGGGATTTCCGTCCTTCCCGTTTACCAGGAATAGCGCCCTGGCCCCGCGCCTTCCGCCGAAAAGGCCTTCGGGCGGGTATCGGAACCGTCCCGACTGTATTCCCAGATTCACCGGTGGCCTGGGCGCATACTCGTCGTCCGGTACTCGAAACACCACCCTGCGGCCCAGACCGCCTTTCATTAGACCGGGACCTCCGGAATCGGGGAGCAACTCGCGCTTTTCGATGATGAGCGGGGTGTCGCTTTCGAATATCTCCACCGGCGTGTTGGCGCCGTTGGCCGGAAAGATGTAGTCGTAGAAGCCGTCATTGGAGGAACTCGCACCCATTCCCCCGCCACGGATGATTACACAGTGCCACGGCGTGTTGTCCTGCCTGCGGCCGTAAAAAACATTCATGGTGGCCGGAGTACCCCCGCTGGCGGCGATCACCCGGTCCGGCAGGGCTTCGGCCATGGCCCGGTAGATGATCTCCGTGACGAAATGGCCTATTTGCATGCGGGCGGCCACTGCAGCCGGAAACCTGCAATTCACCACACTTCCCTCCGGCGCCTTCATGGATATGGGCACGGCGCAACCGTCGTTGTTGGGAATGTCCGGATCAAACATGCTCTTCATGGCCATGTGCACATAGGCGTAGGTGAAATTGAAGACCACGTTGCCGCCCCAGTCCACCTGGGGCGAGGAGCCTTCGAAATCCACCGTGATGTCGTCGCCCTTCACCTCCACGGCGAGCTTGATCACCACATCGTCTTTGCCCTCCATCTGCTCAACAATGCCCTCGGCCCGGTACACGCCGTCCGGGACCTCGGCGATACCCTGCCGCATGCTCTTTTCGGTACGGCCTATGATCTCGTCCGCCAGGTCGTCCAGATTCTCCAACTCATACTCCTCGAGCATCTGGCAGACCTTCTGGGCGCATACATGGTTGGCGGCGATCTGGCTTCTTATGTCTCCCGTGACCTCGTCCGGGGTACGAACATTCCAGCGGATCATATCGATCACCGCCTGGTTGGGAACGCCGCCGTCCTCGAGCTTCACCAGCGGGATGAACAGACCGTCCTCATAGACATCGTGGTTGTCGGACGATACCCTTCCACCTATGTCCGAGTGATGGAACACACAAGCGGTAAAGGCCACTATTTCGTCCTTGTAGAATATTGGGCTCATCACACAGACGTCGTTCAGGTGGCCCGCCAAAGCCCAGGGGTCATTTGTTATGAAGACGTCTCCTGGTTTATAGGTATCGCGGGGGATCTTGTTCACCAGCGCCTTGATTCCCAGGGCCATGGCGCCGGACTGCCCGGGCGTGGCAAAAGTGCCCTGCGCCAGCTCACGCCCCTTTCGGTCTGTGAACATGCATGTGTAATCGTGGGCGTCCCTCAGGAGGCTGGAAAAGGCCGTTCGGGACACCGAGGTATCGGCTTCATCAACGATGGAGATAAGGCGTCTCCAGAGTATCTCCAGGGTGACGGGATCAAAGGTCTGCCCCATGGTGTTATCCCTCCTACAAATGACTCTATGCTCTCGGACCACCGAAATGAATGGTTTCGAGAAAATGACTGCTTATTCTTATTGCTCGCTCTTCGTGTCATCACCCCTGCCTGGGCAGGTCTATCCAGAGGAATCCATAGTCGTCCACCGAGACCGATGCGTCCTCTCCCACGATCAGTGTAGACTCACGCTCCTCGATGACCGCGGGCCCCTGAAACGACACTCCCGGAAACAGTCTGTAACGATCATATACCGTATGGGGAATGAACTCTCTGGCGATCCCGGAAAAGGCCTCCCGCCGGCCCTTGACGGCGTCCTCGAGCCTCCCGCCTGATTTCCGCGCGATCTTGGGAAGCTTTAAGAGCCGCTCAGGAAGTTTGGCCCGCACCCTGAAATTGATGAACTCCACCGGGCTTTCCGGATAAGTGCGTCCATACAGCCTCTTGTAGATTTCATCGAACCGGGAACGGACCGTTTCAGGAGCAACCGAACTCACGTCGGTCTCCAAAACGGCGACATTGGTCTCCGAGCCCTGGCCCACAAAGCGCATGTCCACAGAGCGCTCATAAAGGACATCAGAGGCGGCACCGGTCTTCTGAAGGGTCCTGGCGCCCTCGACCTCAAGTTCCTGGAATATCGCCTCGATATCCTTGAAGTCGACTTCAGCCAGGGATACCTTGTGGCTTCGAACGAGGTCGAAAGCCCTGGGCGCGGTAAAGAAACCCAGTGCCGAGCCCACACCGGCGTTGGGCGGAACGATCAGCCTGGGGGCGCCCAACTTTTTGGCCAGCCCGTATGCATGCACCGGACCGGCCCCGCCGAATGCCGCCACCGTGACCACATTGGGGTTCCCGCCCTTCTCGGCTATGTGAGTCTTGGCCGCCGCGGCCATTGTCTCATTGATCAGGTCGTGAATGCCCCAGACCGCCTGAATGAAGGAGACCCCCAGAGGATCGGCGATCTGCTCCATAACGGCGCGCGCAGCCCCCTCCTTGTCAAGGGCCATCTCGCCTCCCAGGAAGTACTCCGCATCCAGGTAACCCAGAAGAAGGTCTGCATCGGTCACGCAGGGACGCTTTCCGCCCCGGCCGTAGCAGACAGGGCCGGGATCGGCGCCTGCACTCTCAGGACCCACCTGAAGGGTGCCCAGGCGGCTGACCTTGGCGATACTGCCCCCGCCGGCCCCTATTTCCATGAGGTCCACCACCGGGACCTGAATGGTGAGCCCGCTTCCCTTCATGAACCTCTGCACACGGCCCACCTCGAAGGTGGGGACCACTCCGGCCACGCCTCCCTGAATGAGGCAGCTCTTAGCCGTGGTCCCGCCCATATCGAAGCAGAACATCTCCGGAAGATCGAACATCTTACCGTAGTACTGTCCGCTGATCACTGCGGCCGTGGGGCCGGACTCGATAATGCGCACCGGAAACTCGGCCGCAGTTTCCACGGAGGTGATGCCGCCGCTCGAGAGCATAATGAAGAGCTGTGCGTTAATCCCGATGGACTGAAGCCTGCCCTCCAGCTTGGAAAGGTATTTACCCGTCAGAGGCTTTACATAGGCATTCGTTACCGTGGTACTGGTCCGCTCGTACTCCCGGATCTGGGGAAGGACCTTGTAGGAAACCGAGACGGAAAGTTCCGGGGCCTCTTCCTCGATGATATCCATTATCATCATCTCATGGGCAGGGTTTTCAAAGGAGTTTAGAAGGCATACCGCTACGGACTCCACACCCATATCCAGAAGACTGCGCACCACCTTCCTCGCCTCTTCAGGGTCAAGGGGCTTGAGCACGGTGCCGTCGCTTCGAACACGCTCATCCACTTCCAGCCTGCGGCTTCTTGGAATCAAAGGTTCGGGGAACTCGGCGAAGATGTCGTACGGCGCATAGCGGATCTCGCGGCCCAGCTCGAGGACGTCACGAAAGCCCTTGGTGGTTATGAGGCCCGTGGAGGCGCCCTTACGCTCTATAATGGCATTGATCACCAGGGTGGTCCCGTGAATCACCTCGTCCAGCCTTCCCGTAAGCTCGGGGACCTTTTGCTCCAATTCCTCAATGCCTTGGGCCACGGCGTCGGAGGGATCGCTTGGAGTGGTCAGGCATTTGTTGATCTTGATCTCACCGGTCTCGTCGTTCAGCAGAACGAAATCGGTGAAGGTCCCTCCTATATCACAGCCCAGGCGATAACACTTTTCAGGCATCTGGTCCTCCTCCGGCTTTATTGCTCATTCGTGTCACTCGATTGATTTAAAACTGCTTCCTCGGCGTGGTTGAGCCCCGGCGAGAAACAATAATTTCGTGAATCACGCATAGAGCACCTCCACCGGCACCCGGCTTATCAACCGATGCCCGGTATCGGTGACCGTGACCACACTTTCGATCCCCGCCCCGAACCGCCCTTCAAACACCATCTTGGGCTCCAGGGCGAAAGTCATTCCCGGCAACAGGGTCTCTTTCCGGCCCCGTGCTATGAGGGGAGGCTCAATCAACTCTACACCGATTCCATGTCCCACAAAACGCACTTTGTTTCCACGCGGGCCCAGGTATGAATCTCCATAACCCAGATCCTGCGCAACCTCCTTCGAAAAACGGAAAAGCTCATCCGGTGTACGGCCGGGCTCCACTTTTTCCAGCACCCGGTCGTGGATCTCGATGGCGGCCCTGCAGGCATCCTCCACTTCCACCGGAACAGGCCCCATGGCAAGCATACGGGTTTCGTCCATGTGATACCCGCCCATCTGAACGGCGAAGTCCACCATTACGGGCTCGCCCGCAGCCAGCAGGTTATAGCCGGCGCCGCAGGGAAACGCAGCGGAAGTCCCGTCACCTGTCGCGGGCGCGTCCAGAACACCCAACGTGCCCCCGCTCTTCCCGGCCAGGACATGCCAGGGGTAGCCCTCGGTCCTGTGGTCCCTCACCCGCACCCGTCCGCCAATGCCCAGTTCCCCGGCCCGCGCCTGCATAAGACCCGAAAAAGCGATCTCGGTGATACCCGGCTCCATATTCTCCGCGGCGTATTCAAAAACCCGTCTGGTCCGCTCTGCAAGAGACTCCATAAAATGGAGTTCCCACGACGACTTGATCATTCGGGCGCCCAGCAGGGCGGGCGTGCCGTCCTGAAGTTCACACCCTAGAAACGCGCGCCTCACGCCCATGTATTGTCTGACCGGAAGGACATCCATCTCCAGTCCGACAACCGACGGAAGCCGGCCGAACACATCGCGAACCCTGCCGGCTAGTCTCTCCATGTCCGGACCGTCCCCTTCACCGGCATGAACCGGATCGCCTTCGGCCGGAAGGTACAGGTCTTCTCCGCCAGGCTCCCCGGTGATATAGAAGAAATCCGCCGCGTGGGTAACCAGCAGCCCTTCTATCCCAAGCCCCTGCAGTCCTTCCTGGACCTTTGTTCTTCTCCGTTGGATCTCGTGTAAGGGGACATTCGAATCACGCGCCATAAGTCTTTCACACGCCTGTGGGCGGACCCGAGAAAGCGGAGTAAGCCTTTCTATCCCTTGGCGCGTGCCTCTCTGACCAGACAGAGTTCCAGGTCGCACTGCAGACAGCGAGAGGCCTCCTGCACAGCCTGCTCGTCACTGAAGCAGAGATCCACTTCATCAAACCCGCTGTGGCGTTCTTCAAGAGGTAGACTGGGGGCTTCAGCCCGCACCCTGTCGGCAAAGCCCCGCTCCCTCTTGCCGTCGTAGGAGGAGGTGTCCTCCCGTTCCGCCAGTGTCTCGTCGATCCCGCCCGTCCCGCCCAGAAAACGGTCGATCGCGCATGCGGCCTTTCGGCCGGCCGCAATTGCGTCTATAACGGCGCCCGGGCCCTTGCCCACGTCACCGCCCGCATATACACCCGGAATGCCGGTCTCCATGGTTTCTTCGTCGATTAGGATCAGACCGCGCTCCACCTTTAAATCAGCCCCTTGGGCAAAGGAAAGGTCCGCCGACTGCCCCACTGCAAGGATGACCTGGTCCGCATCCACCGTTTCAGTCAGCTCGCCGAAGGCCGGGCAAAAATTGCCTTCCTCGTCGAACACAGACGCGCACTGGACGAGTTTCACTCCGGATACCTTGCCTCCGTCGGCGATAATCCTTCCGGGCCCCCAGGCCGGCATCAGCCTGACCCCTTCCTCCAGGGCCTGCTCTATCTCCCAGTCGTTGGCCGGCATCTCCTCCCGCTTCTCCAGGCAGGCCATTGTCACCTCTTTCGCACCGGTCCGAAGTGCAGTCAGGGCCACGTCAACGGCCACGTTCCCTCCGCCCACGACAAGGACCCTTTCCTTGAGCTTCATGTCCCCGCCTTGGGCCACGCGCGACAGGAAGTCCACCCCCCATAGCACATCTTCGGCATCCGACCCCTCCAGCTCGATCTTCCGGCTCTCCTGAAGGCCGGTGGCCAGGAA
>CAYVDE010000046.1:0-4251 GCA_964450535.1 uncultured Desulfobacterales bacterium | reverse complement strand
AAAGGGACTTTTTCGAGGATCACCGCACAGGCCTCCTCCGGTTTGCCGCCAGCTATAAGCCGCAGGTAAGCGGGGATGTCGATCCCGGCCGGGCAGGCCGCGCTGCAGGGAGGCGGCCCCTCGGGGGGCACCAAGGCCTCCGGGCTCAGGACCCGCAGGGGCCGCAGGATATCCAGGACCGCAATGCCGTTGGGGCAGACCGTCTCGCATCGCCCGCAGGTGGTGCAGGTCCACTGCTTTCCGGAATCAGCGGCCTCCCGGGCCATATCCATCTCGATGTAGCGGATGATCCTTCGAACGTTGAAGTCGTCCTTGCCGGTCACGGGGCAGGCAGAGGCACAACAGCCGCACTGCTCGCAGGCATGAAGCATCTCAACGTTGCCGAATCGTTCCGCCGGTACCGTGTTCGCATCCATGGAACTTTTCACCTCGCACTTGTATCAGCTCGGCCCGGCTTCGCCGAGGCCCAGTTCTTTGACCATGTCCCGCATGATGTTTGCGAACTTGGGACCGTCCGCAGCCGAACACCACTCCAGCCGGAGCTTATCCGGATCGTAGCCTTTCTTCTGAAGCCTTTTCCGCGCGCGCTTGATCCTCGTATCGCATGCATAGTTCCCTGAGATGTAGTGGCAGGTGGGAAACTCACATCCAACAACCAGGACGCCTGCCGCACCCAGCTCGTACGCCCGCTCGATCAGCTTGATGGGCACCCTGGCTGAACACATGACCCTGATCAGGCGTGCATTGGTAGGATACTGGAGACGGCTCACACCGGCCATGTCCACGCCGCCGAGCGCGCACCAGTGGCATACGAAACCGAGGATCTTCTTGTCCGGGTCTTCGGCCAGGGCCGCATCAACCTGGGCCTGAAGCTGCTCATCCGAATAGTGGACAATGGTGATGCACTCCTTGGGGCAATCCGCCGCACAGAGCCCGCACCCCTTGCACAGGGCCTTGATCACCGAAGGGCGCTTCTCTTCGTCAATCTCTATGGCCCCGTATGGGCATCGCTTGTAACACAGGTTGCACTGGTCGCAGTTGGTAAGATCGATATCCGCCACTATGCCTTCGGCCTCTATAAAGCCGTTCTTCATGGGGATGGAGGCCCTCATGGCGGCGCCTATTCCCTCCTCGCACGACTCCTTCAGGGTCTTGGGATTCTTGGCGCAGCCGCAGAGCGCGACTCCGTCCGCGGGAAAATCCAGTGGGCCGAGCTTTATGTGGCGCTCCTGGAAAAAACCTTCTTTGTTGGTGGAGACCTTGAGCTGTCCCCGCACGGCCTCTATACTCTCGTCCCCTGTGAACCCTACGGTAAGGACCAGCAGCTCAGCCGGAATGGTGATGTCATCGCCCAGAAGGAAGTCCCGGACCTTGATGGACAAGCTGCCGTTTTCCATCGTCACCTCAGGGTAGCGGTCGTCCGGAAACCGCACGAACCTGATACCGGCCTTCTTTGCCTCTTGAAAAATCACCTGCTCGTCCTTGACCAGGCTCATGTCGCGGTAGAGGATGTAAACTACGGCATCGGGGTTCCGCTTCTTCAAGGCCAGGGCGTTTTTAACCGACACCGGACAACCCACGCTGCAGCATCCCCTCTCCTCGTTCCTGGACCCCACGCAGTTGATGATCGCCGCACTGTGGAACCCGTCCAGATCGTCGGACCTGAGCCTTTCCTCCAGCTGGAGCTGGGTCATGACTCGCGGGTCCTCGCCATACAGGAAGGAGCCCTTGTCAGGTTCGATCTCGCGCATGCCCGTGGCTACGATAACCGTTGAAATCTTTAGATTCACGGTCTCCCCGCCCGCCTTGAGGGCGACCCTGTAATTGCCTATATACCCCTCCACGGACTCGATTTCCGCATCCGTGTAAACGGTAATGGCTGGATTCGCCGTCACTTTCTCTCGAAAGGCCTTTACGATATCCGCAGCCGGCATGGTATGGCCTTCATGGGCCACCGTGGAGACCCGGTTGAGGATCCCCCCGAGTTCCGGACCCTTTTCCACGATGTAGGCCTTAAAGCTCTGCTCAGCCACGTACAGCGCCGCATTCATTCCCGATATCCCGCCGCCTATGATCATGCAGTCCTGACCCACGGGAAGCCGGATCTCCTCTCCTTCTTCGAGAAGAGCGGCCTTGGCAACGCCCATCCTCACGAGGTCCTTGGCCTTCAGGGTGGCTGCCTCAGGCTCCTTCATGTGGACCCAGGAGACCTGCTCTCGAATGCTCACGAACTCCAGGAGGTAGGGGTTGAGCCCCGCCTCCTTGACCGAGGCCTTGAACAGGGGCTCATGGGTCCTGGGAGTACATGAGGCTATTACAACCCGGTTGAGATTCAGCTCCTTTATGGCCTCCTTCATGGTGTTCAGCGCGTCCACCGAACAGGACCACTTGCCTTCGTCCACATGTGTGACGTGCGGAAGCGTCTTTGCATACTCCACTACTTCCGGCACGTTCACCACTCCGGCGATGTTCGAGCCGCAATCACAGACGAAAACTCCGATTCTTAGCCCGTCATTCATTTGAACGTTCCTCGCCTATCGCTATCGGGACGGGCGCCTTCAAAGCTCCTGCCCCTGTCCCTGAATCATCCGTTGGCTACCGCCATCATGCTTGCCGCAGTGGCCTGGACCACCGATTCCGAGATATCTATCGGCCCGGTGGCACCTCCACAGAGATAGATTCCCTTCACCTTGGTCTCCAGCGGAGCCAGGATGGGGTCTTCCTCCTTGAAATAGCCGAACTTGTCCATGTCGATTTTCAGCACCTTGGCGAGCTTTTTGTTCTTCTCGCTCGGGACCAGGCCGGTTGAGAGTACGAGCAGGTCGAACTCCTCCTCCATGGGCCGGCCGGTCTCCATGTCTTCGTAACGGATCCTTATGTTACCGGTCTTGGGGTCCTCTGTAACATCGTAGGGACGGGCGCGCACGTAGCGGACGCCCGCTTCCTTGGCCTTCTCGTAGAACCCCCACATGCCTTTACCGTATGCCTTGAGATCGTTGTAAAAAATCGTCGTCTCCACGGAGGCGTCATGTTCCTTGGTGATTATGGTCTGCTTGGCCGCTATCATGCAGCATACCTTGGAGCAGTATGGAATACCGTGATCGAGGCCCCGGCCCGCACACTGTATCCAGCCGATTCTGTGCGCGTGCTCGCGGTCGGACGGGCGGACTATCTCACCGCCTGTGGGACCGCCGGCGTTCATGAGGCGCTCGAACTCCAGGTTGGTGATAACGTTTGCGCAGGTCCGGTATCCATGGAGGCCTTCCGCCGGCAGGCCCGCCTCGATACCCGAAGCCACTATGATACTCTTCACGGTGAGGTTGATGTTCTTATTGCTCTGCCACAGGCGGACCGCATCCTTGCCCTCCTTCTGGCAGGCCTTGACGCAGAGGGCTATCGGGCACTCCCGGCACTGGCTGCAGTCCACCACGCAACCCCCGACGCAGGCCCCCTCGTCGTTTCGCCTGCCGTACCGGCAGTCCGGATCGATCACCGCGACATTGGGCACGGCCTGGGGAAACGGAATAAAGGCCAGTTTCCGCGTACCGAAGATGCGGCCGTCCATCTCGTCGGGAATGGTAACAGGACAGGCCTCGAAGCACGCTCCGCAACCGGTGCACTTCTCTTCGTCCACGAACCGGGCCTTCTTTACCAGGCGGACATTGAATCCCTCATCGGACTTCTTGACCTTCTTGACCTCGGTGTTTGTAAGGATCTCGATGTTGGGATGGTTATCCACCTCGTACATCTGGGGTGCCTCGATGCAGATCGAGCAGTCATTGGTGGGAAAGGTCTTGTCCAGCCTGGCCATCATGCCCCCGATGCTCGGGGTGTCGTCCAAGAGGTAGACCTTGGCCCCATAGTCGGCGGCGTTGAGTGCGGCATTGATTCCGGCCACACCGGCTCCGATGATCAGTATTTCGTCACTCATCTGTGTCACCTCTGATTATAGTTGGAAATCCCCCCTGCCTGTTCACGGTATGGGAACGCCAGGGGGGATTTCCTTATAAGACGGCCGGCACGGGTAGGTCGAAATTCAGTCTCAACGAGAGTTCCAGCATCAGCTTCAACATTCACAGGAGATTTCGCGTCCGAATTCGCTTCCCCTTTAGCAGTTTCCACATCAGATCTCAGTAATCGTCACAGCTTTCGATTTGCACACCGCTTCGCATGTTCTGCATCCGAGGCAGTTCTGAGGCCGCACCGGAGTCGCCTTATGCGACATGTCGAACACATTCACCGGACAGTAGA
>CAYVDE010000045.1:7102-20592 GCA_964450535.1 uncultured Desulfobacterales bacterium | reverse complement strand
GCCCTAGCTTCAGGGGGAGTTGGGTTTTTTGAAAATTGCAGCATCTCAAGGTTGATGGCCTCGAAAAAAGTCCCTCGGCGCACTCATTCCGGCGAAGGCCGGAATCCAGAAGTTACTGCTTTAACTGGACCCCGTTTTTCAACGGGGTGACGAAGCAGGTCGTTTTCGGGCTTTTTGCGACGCCGTCAAGGTTTACAGTATTTTATTTTATATGAGGTCCCCGACCCTGTCAACCCGGCAGTGAAGCACCCCCCTCAAATTTCCACTTAAAGTAAGGGGGATTAACCCTACTCCAATAGTCAGCTTTATATTTGGACCGGCATCCTCATTGAGCAGTTTTTGAGGGAATTGCCCATTAAATTGATGGCCTCGAAAAAAGTCCCTCGGCGCACTCATTCCGGCGAAGGCCGGAATCCAGAAGTTAATGATTTAACTGGACTCTGTTTTTCAACGGGGTGACGAAGCAGAACGCGTTATCAAATGCCTGTCAACTGCTTGAGCTTCTCATCCCAGAATTTCTTATGATCTTCTCTCCAATTCGGACCGCTGAATCTCTTGCTTTCATCAAAAAAGGATCCGAGTCTATCCACCCACCTGACCCAAGGGTTCTTGTTTTGCTCTTTGGCCTCAATAACGTCTGCGACAAACATGTCGATCTTTGATATTTCATCTTTAGGGACATAGTAGGAAGCTCCCTCTTCTGCGGACTTCTTCAAGGTCTCTTTGTTCAAGGCATGGGCGGTGAGCATCAGGACAGGAAAGCCTTTCTCATTTGCAATCTGGAGAAGCTCGAATCCCTTAACGCCCATAATGTCAAGAACCACAGCGTCGTAGCTGTTTTTTTCAAGAAGTTCTTTTGCTTCCTCGAATGTAGATGCACGATCAATCATACAGGTGTTTAGAAGCTCAGTCAAAACCTCAAGAATGTCTGGTTCGTCATCAACTATCAACACCCTTTTCCCTTGAAGCAGTTTTTCTGTTTCCATTTCCCAGCCCTCCTTTGAAAAGCATTCAATGTTCTACCTAGGGGTATTCAATTCATAAAGCCGCGTATCCCGGTGAAGGGGAAAGGGTCCACTTGTTCCGGGGCGAAGCGTCCACCGGTTCCGATCGTAAAGATCAAGGCGTCCCGGAGGAAACCGTCCGGTTTTGTCGGAGTATAGCAACGCTTGGGTTTCCTATTTTTCAGAGTCCCTGCCTCTTTGTCAAGGTTGAACGTATTTTTCTCGAGCTATTCAAACACCGGCCTGCAATTAAAAAACCCCTGGATTTGAGGGCACCGGCTGAAAAGAGCCGGAGGCGCGGTTTCATTTTTTTCTGCCTACTCTATGCTCGCTTTTCATTCTGACCACGAAAAAACGCTTACAGCGACAATGCCGTAAGCGTTTTATTTTACCTGGTGCCTGGGGCGGGAATCGAACCCGCACATGGACAAGCCATAAGGGATTTTAAGTCCCTTGCGTCTACCTATTCCGCCACCCAGGCACTTCTAAGGGGAGACATAATTGATTCTGAGGTCCTTGTATTCAGAAACCTACCGAAACAGCAATCATAAAATCAAGGTAAAAGCCGTTTACACAGGTACTCTCACCTAAGGTATATGGGGTTGGAGTAGATCCAGGGATAATAACCCAGGACTCTGAGCTTGAGATCCGCCTCCACACGGTAAACGCCCTTCTCTTTTACCCGGTAAATCGCCTCTTTTCCATTTGCGACGGCCTCGACTCGACCGTCCTTGACCAGGCGGATTCGGGACTCTGCGGGGGTTTCGACCACGAATCTGCCCGCCTGAAAGGGCGCCTCCTCGCCCATCATGAGATCGGATCCATCGTTCGAGAGAAAATCGAAGCGAAATCCGCGGGCCGGAGCGAGGCCGTCGTGCGCTATAAAGAGCCGCCCCTCTCTAATCGCCTGGTAAACGACGCGCTTGGCCTTGTCGAAAGACCGGGGCATCGGCCTGTTCAAAAATATATGGTTATTGATGGTACTGAGAAGAAAGGGATAGGACAGTGGGCGCAAATTCAAGGGGCCCCATCGGAAGCCGGCGCCGTGGGCGTCCGATCCGCCGATGCCCACAACGCGCCTTTCCCGGCTCAGCCTGTCCCAGAAGGCCAGGGTCTTCCTGCTTGGCGGCCTGAGGGTAAGCCGCTTCAAGGCCAGGCAATAAAGTCCCCACAAGGGTCCCTTGACCCGTTCTTTCCAACGGGAACTGTAGTTCCAGATTTCCATGCCTGAAAAGCCCCGAATCGAGAGATCGTTCCAGGTGTAGGCCAGGCTTTTCTCCGTGAAGGGCATGCCTTTTTCGAAAGGGTGGGCCAGAAAACCGAAGCCGCCCTGATTGTTGACCTCGTCGATCACCAACTGAGGACCGGCATTATCGCTTCTCACCATGGATTTCAGGTCATAGGCCAGGTAATGATGGTATCGCTTCCCTACCTCCAGACCCTTGAGAAGGAGCAGTTTTCCATAAAAGCCTTCCTCCTCAAGGCGAAGGCCGTCCGTCATAAAGTCGTGGTCGTTGAGGCCCAGAAAATCCAGCCCCGCTCTCAGCGCGGCACCCGCGATCTCAGGGGCGCTCAGGCTGCCGTCGGAGTGTCTTGAGTGGACATGCAGGTTTCCTATGTACTCGTAATCGAACACGCCAGGCTGTTTCCTTTCACTCGAACGGGCAGGTAAAGGCCTTGTCCTCCGTCACTAGCTTTCGCTCAACGCACTTTCGCCCATTCTCATGGGAATGATCACAGCGGCGGCCTGAACCACCAGAACGAGGCAGAACAAGGGCAGTATCCACATGTACTGGAGTGCCGTGACTGGAACACCTCGAATGCCGGCTGTGAAAATAACATACACGGGCACCGCCTCCAGCATGATTACCGCCGCCATAAACAAACTGCTTATCATCATGTAGACGACCCCACCGAAACCGGTGGACACTTGGGCGATGTTCTCGTAACGGAACTTTGGATAAACAGCCCCGAGACCTACACCCATGGCCACGATGCCGAACACCGAAAAGAACATGGTCGCCGCGAGAAGGCCCATCATGAACGGAGTGACCTGGAGAATTCGATTGGTGAATACAATGAGTATCTCACCCAGCACCAGCATGGGAAACAGGTAAACTATGAACTTACCCCACAGGAAGCGCCTTATTTGCACGGGTGAACTCCTGATTATCCAGAATGCCCTGCCCTCGGCGCTTACCGCAGGAAAGATGAAACGGACGGATATGGCCGAGAGCACAAAACCGGCAAGACCCAGGTTAAGGAAAGCAATCTGATTCTGCAGAAACTCGAGCCTTATAGGGCTCCTCTCCAGAGGCAGGACGCTGAAATTGTAGAGGTAGACCACCACCAGGGCGCCCAGCAGAATCAGCTGTGACCACTGGCTGTTGTCCCTGAAAAAAGTCCGAATATCCTTGTCCACAATCGCTCTGAGATCGGGACCAAGGGGCCTGGCGAAAAAACGGACCAGCAGGCCCAGGAAAAACCCTCCCCCGGGACGCCTCCTCTTTGCTTCCCGGGCCCTGGAAAAACCGTTGAAGTAGATGGCCTGAGCCGCCCAGATGTCTATCACCAGGAGGGCTGCGGCAGTGCTCCAAAGCAGGGCCAGTTGAAATCCGTAGTTCACCGCAGGTCCGCCGCCCAGGTGATGCCAAAGGACCTCGGCGACCCAGCGGGTGGGAAGATATGGACTGTCAGGGGCTTTCAAAGATCCGAGATACTGGGCGGCGCTGAAAAAAGCGTCGGGATCCACGAGCCGCTCCGGTCGGAGAAAACGAAAAAGAACGTATAGGCCCACGACCAGGAGGATCACCAGGAGCATGAGAATGTCCCGGGTGCGGTGGGCGGGGAATATGTTCACCAGAATCATGGTTAAGAGAACCCCGATTCCGGCTGCAATGAGCACCATGGCCAGGCCCGTGTGTGCAAGCGCGAAATAGAAACCCGGGCCCGGCGAGTACACGTAAGCATAGGCCATCATAACAGGAAGGCCGAACACGAGTACCATCCATGAGCTGTCAACGATCGTGTAAAAAACCCGGCTGAGGAATACCTGCTCCAGCGGAGCGGGTGTGGCGTGGCAGAGTTCCAGGTCCTTGGACAGGTAAAGATTTGACAATGACGTGATGACGTGGCTGAAGACGAGCAGCGAAAAAAAAGTGAGGAGCACCATGGAAAGAAGGTGGTAGGCAAGAATGTCGCCGACCAATTCGACGGACTGAAAGTAACGAAGAACTCTTGCAGAAAGAATGAACAAGGCGAACCAGAACGCGACCCCCACTGCACCTAGAATCCAGGTCCGCTTGCGGGCCCGGCTCCCTGAGAGTCTAATCCCGTTCAGGGCCCCCCTGAACCGTGGACTAAGCAGGAGTGCGAGGTCTCTCATGGATATTCATTCTCTCCTGAGTAAGCTTGAGGAAGACCACCTCCAGACTTCCATCCACCCCTGATCGTTCCTTCAGCTCCAGGGGCGTCCCTCGAGCGATAATCCTGCCGTCCTGTATGATTGCAATTTCATCGCACACCTCCTGGGCCACCTCGAGAGAATGGGTGGACATGAACACGGTCGTGCCCGAAACGGCCTCCTCCCTGAAGAGGTTCTTGACGATCCGGGCGGCCTTGGGGTCAAGTCCTACCATGGGTTCATCCACAATCAGGATTTCAGGCCGATGAAGGAGCGCGGAACACATGACCAGACGTTGCTTCATTCCGTGGGAATAGCTCTCGATCAGTTCATCTCTCCAGTCAGTCAGGCCGAACAGCTCAAGGAGCTCCAAGGCACGCCCGTCACCCGGGCGGCCGTTATTCAGCCTGTAAAGTCCCCCCATGAACCTCAGGAATTCCATACCTGTAAGCTTTTCGTATATAAACGGGCGGTCCGGGATATAGCCTACTCGGATCTTGGCCTCAGACGGATCTTCGGCCAAATCAATCCCGTTGAGCTCGATCCGTCCCATGGTGGGTTTCAAAACCCCGGCCATCATGCTGATGGTAGTGGTCTTTCCGGCGCCGTTCGGCCCGAGAAAGCCGAAGACCTGTCCCCCGGGTATCTCCAGGTCAATGTGGTCCACCGCCGTGAATCCGCGGTACACCTTGGTGAGATTGATGAGCCTAATCATGTTCGTATTCCATCACCGTCAGGCCGAGTTTGCCGATAACTCCCAGCAAGTCCACCTGCCGGTCAAGGTTTCCCTCGAGCAACTTGATATGGGTTGCATCCACAGGAATCTGGTTCAAAGTCGGGTCCAGGGAGATCCACTCTCCCACGTAGGCCTCGCTCCATGCATGGTAGAAAAACCTTCCCCGGGTGTATACCAGTCCCACCGCTATCCGGGCCGGAATACCGAGCGCCCTCAGAAGGGCTGTTGCCAGAGTGGCGTGCTCGTTGCAGTCCCCCACCTTCGTGCGAAGGACCTCCAGGGCGCTTGGAATGCTCACCACCGGGCGTTTCTCCAGATGTTCGTACACCCATGCCTGGACGAGAACGACTGCCTCGACCGGATCAGCCACTGATCCGGCTATTTCCTCGGCCGCATGAATAATCTCTTCGTTTTCGCTCTCTATGTTGAACTCGGGTGCGAGAAAGCCCCGGAACAACTCATTGCCTTCTTTCAAGGGCCTCTCAAACCCCGCGTTCACCGGCAATTCTTCGCGGGCTATCTCCAGTGTCGGAGGTGAAAACCTCTGTCGCCCCGAGTCCCAGACGCTCAGGTCCAGCGTGACATCCTCCAACCCCTTCACTTCAACCATGAGCCGGGAAACCTCTCTGGGCCTGGAGATCTTACGGTCCGTTGCGATAGCGGCTATCTCGTAGAAATCCAGATCCCCGCTGCCCTCAATTTTCTCAGGTGCCACGGCTGCGCTAGATCGAACAGCGGTGAGCCCCATGAACCCACTTTCCTTGAGAGTTGTCCCGTTTTCATCCAGCCAGAACGTCAGCCGGTCGCCCCAGACCTCGGCCTCGAGCCGGTAGGTGTCATAAGCGATTCCCCGGATCCGAATGGTCTCACGGCCGGCGACCCTCACCTCGATGTTCCTCCGGCTCATGGTGGAAGGATCGAAAAGCGGAAACCGGAACGACTCACCGACTTGGATCGGCCTGTTCCTGAAGTAATAGGCCATTCCGGCTCCCATCATAGGCGGCTCGTCCACTCGCAGGCTCTGGACCGTCGAATCCCCTTCCCGGCCAGTCTCCACGATCAACCTGTCTCCCTTGAGTTCCCCTTTGGCCTCGAACCCGACCGTGCCGGACGCCATTCGGAAATTAAACCGCCTCAATCGAAATCGATCATCAACGCGGCATTGGGTGATTGTATACACTCCGCTGGCCATGCCCATAAGGTTCAGTCTCAGGAACATTTCCTCCTGAATAACATACCCATCGGCCTCAGGCCTAATAAAGTGAACTGCGTAACCGATCTTCCGATCCTCGAGAAAGAGTTCCTTCCACTCCCGTTGAAAGCTCTGGAACGGCACGGCGGCCTCGCCGTTTAAGGTGCCTCCTCCGGAGGGAACGCTGAAGTGAATTTTTCGGATCAGTACGCCGAGCAGCACGACCCACGTGGCGACGATCACAATGCCCACCGCCTTCCAGGCCATTCGCGTTCGCTTAGTTTTCATAATAATGCCGTAAAGGTGAACTTTCCTCGCCGCTGCGCATAAGCAGAAGCATAAAGGCGGGTTTCCGCCCGTGTGCAAAAAATAATCTAACCACCGGCAACCCTTTTTGCAAGGAGTCGGGAATGCATGAGAGATGCATTTTCACCGGTTTGTCGAGGGATAGACATACAGGAACCCCCGGGCGCTCACCATGGAGTCTATGGAGGGACATGCGGTAAGAGACACCCGGGAAAGACATGAGGAAGTGCATCCCCCGGATCGAATGCCGGCACAAAGCGGTCAACTGGGTGCCGGTGTCCGGGCGATCCATTGAAAAGCCGCTTACATCTTGTACTTGCCGAAATCTTCTGGATTAAGGTTTTCCAGTATTTCCTGCCACTTCTTGCCCTGTTCGGTCTTGTCTTCCGCCTCCGCCTGCAGATCGATCTGCTTGGACTTCTGTATGACTTCTTCAGCCACAAAAATAGGCGCGCCCACTCTCAGGGAGAGAGCAAGGGCATCGCTCGGCCGCGCATCTATAGAAATGGTCTTGCCCTTATGCTGTATGTGAATCAGGGCGTAGTATGTATTGTTTTTGAGATCGCATACCTCGACCCGCTCCACCTGTACCTCGATCATCTCCATGATGTTCTTCAAAAGGTCATGAGTCATTGGCCTCGAAAAGTTGATACCCTCGAGCTCACTGGCAATGGCGGTCGCCTCCAGCAGGCCGATCCAGATCGGCAAGGTACGATCCCCCTCGGTCTCCTTGAGAATCACTATAGGGCTGTTGGTCAACGGATCCACGGTAAGACCGGATATGACCATGGGCCTGAACATATCGTCCTCCCTTCCTTTCCTCTGGGAATGCAGGATACAATCATTCTCGGTCATAGCTCTGCGGTTTGTCAATACCGGTTTCTGCGGCTCGGAGGGCCAGGCACCGGGCGGCCGGGAAAAGTCTTGATTTCCCCCCTTGATGAGAATAACAATCAAGGCAAGACAAGGCTTGACGACCCTCCGGCATTCACCTCAATTCAGGAATCAAACCCTTTACCGACGCGGTTATTCATGGACAAGGAGCTTTTCAGAGCCAACATCCTGGATCACAAGCCGGGACTCTTCCTCAGCCGGATCCTTTTCAGCCTCTTCAAGAGGGTGAGCTTGGACGAATCCATGAAGGAAGAACTCAAGCGGATGAACCGGGAAGGCACCGTCGTATATGCCATCAAGTATCGGGGCCGTCTCGACTACCTGATGTATCACTACAATTTTCGCATGAGAAGGCTTCCCTACCCGAAACTGGCCTTCAACCTCAACATAGCCCCCCTTCTCCCCCTTCGGCTCCTTCTCCGAAACCGCTTTAAGAGGCTGATGCACCTGCTGCGTAAAGGCGAGCTCCCCGATCCCTACAGGCACGGGTTCTATCGCGAGGCCGTCAAGAACGGCACCACCTCCCTCATATTCCTCCTGGATCCGAAGCGATTCCTGCGACACTTCGTGCATGCCGAAGAAGACGACCTGCAGCTCCTTCTCGAGACGCAGCTGGACATGGAACGCCCTATCTTCATCATCCCCCAGCTCGTCCTGTACAAAAAATCACCCGAACGCGAAAAGGCTTCTTTGAGCAGCATACTCTTCGGATTCAAGGAACAACCCGGAGTCATCCGCAAGACGGTCCTCTTTTTCCGGCACAACCGCCGTGCGTTCATCGATTTCGGCGAGCCGGTCAACCTTCAGGAGTTCTTGAACGACCTTGCCCCATCCGTCCCACCGGCCGAGGCTGCATTTGAACTGCGAGAGCTTCTTGTGGACCGCATCGACGCCCAGAAGCGAATAATCCTCGGCCCCATCATGAAATCACGCCAGCAGTTCAAGGAAATCGTTCTCCGCGATGAGCTGATTCTCAAGCAGATAGATCGAATATCAGGAGGACACCCAAAACAGATCGTTCAGAACCGAAAGAAGGCCGGGGAATACTTCGATGAGATAGCTGCCGACTTCAACATAACCTACATCCAGTTCTTCCACCTGGCGCTCACCTGGTTTTTCAAGAAGCTTTTTGAGGGAATAGATGTGGATATGGCCACCTTGGCCCGCGTAAGGGAGTGGGCCCGCAGGGGTCCGCTGATCTATGTGCCATCCCACAAAAGCCACATTGACTACCTAGTACTCAACTACGTGCTCTACAATTACAATATGCACATCCCCAGAATCGCGGCCGGGAAAAACCTGGCGTTCTGGCCGATGGGACATGTCTTTCGCAAGTCCGGGGCATTCTTTATCCGTCGCACCTTCCGCGGCGCCAGGCTCTACCGGGAAGTCTTCAACCGCTATATCAAGGCTCTAATCGAGGAAGGCCACCCGCTCGAATTCTTCATCGAAGGAGGCAGGAGCCGAAGCGGCAAGCTGATCCTGCCCAAGATAGGGTTCCTTACCATCCTTCTTCAGGCCTTTAAAGAGGGATACTGCCGTGACCTGGTGTTTGTTCCAGCCTCCATCAGCTACGACCGGATACTGGAGGACAAGGCGTTTCTCCAAGAGGCGTCCGGCGGCAAGAAGGAGAAGGAGAGCTTTCGTCAAGTAATTCGAGCCCGTCATTTTCTAAAGCGGCGGTACGGCAAGATCTACATCCGCTTTGGAGAACCGCTGTCCCTTAAGGCGTATCTGGAAAACCGGGAACCGGCTGAGGGCAAGGCCCACAGGCACCTGGCTTTTCATCTGATACGCTCCATCAACGACGTCACAGTGGTCACACCGCTCGCCCTGGTGGCCTCTGCTATTCTCACGGCACACCGGGGCGGTTTCAACATGGAGGAACTCAAGGAAACCGCACTGGAATACCTGGCTTTTGTACGTGCGAAAAACGCCCCCCTGGCAGCCACGCTGGAGTCCCCCGATGAGGCGTTCGAACAGACCCTGGACCTCCTCATTTCCTGGAAGGCGGTCAGCTCACTCGAGGTGGTTGAGGGGGATGCAGTGTTCTATTTTGTGGACGATGAAAGGAAGCCGGACCTGGAGTTCTACAAGAACAGCGTTATACACCACTTCATCCATCACGCCTTCGTGGCCGTATCACTCCTTCGAGGGAAGGAGGAAATCCAGCCGGAAACGGCCGTGGAAGAGGACTATCGATTTCTCAGGAGCCTTTTTCGCAACGAATTCATAGTGGAAACGGCCCCTGACGACAGGACGCGGGTTCGAAAGGTCTTGTCCGACTTCCTGGATGCAAGGCTGATAAGCAAAGAGCCGCCAGGATACGGTTACCGAATCACCCGGCTTGGTCACGACCGCCTTCCCATTTGGTCTCGATTCGCCAAGACATTTCTTGAGTCCTACTGGATCGCTGTGCAGACCCTGCTTCAGGAAGGCCGGAAGCCCGGGAAAAAGGGGGATGAACTGAAGGCCATGAAGTTCATGGGCTTGAAATACCACAAGCTGGGCGTGATCGATCACCCTGAATCAGTGTCCCAGCTCACTTTCAGTACCGCCCTGGACCGGCTTACCGAGGAGATGCTCCGGGATAAAGATGCGCCTGAGGAACTCTTCGAGGAAGAAGAGAGGCTAAAGGAAATCGGCCGTCGTCTTTACGACATGGCCCGGCTTCAAAGCTAGTTTTTTAAAGAAGCGTTTCCAGATATGCTGAAAGCCTCTCCCCGCGGATGTCTTCACGGTCATGAAAAAGCAGCAGGAGGTGAGATAATTTCCTTCTCAAGCGTATGTCCTTGATGGCCTCGTCCATGCTGAGACGTCCGCCCACATCGTAGAAGTCCCGCAGGCGCAGGAACAGGGTCCTTACGGCTTGCCCTTCGTCCCCGGTGAACGTCTCACTGTCCGCAACCGCTGCAAGCAGCAGGCGCAACGGTCTGACGTAGACACGAATCTGAGAGTAGTTGTAGTACCTGTCCGCCCGCTCTTTGCGATATTTTACAGGGGCCTTCTTTTCTATGCGCCGGATGAGGTCCCGAATCTCCTCCCGCTCGCGATCCCTCTCTTCTTTCTTCCTGCCGAAAAAGGCGTCCCACTTCACAATAGGTCCGTCCTGCCCCGCTCTCAGCACCCGGGGCGCCGGGCATCGCTACCCGTCCATGGCCTCGAAAAAGCCTAGGTTCTCATTGAGCCTCGCCAATCGCAGTTCCATGTTTCGCACTTTTTCCCGCACCTCGTCCACGATCTCCGACGGGGCCTTCTGCACGAACCCCTGGTTGGCCAGTTTTTTGTTGTACAAGGTCATTTCCTTCTCAATCTTCTGAATGGCCTTGCTCAACCTCTTCTTCTCTTCCTCGAAGTCCAGGAGTCCCTTCAGCAGGACATGAACCTGGTTGTCCCCGAAAACACCCGTTGCCGAAGCCTCCGGCTTTTCGGCGTTCTCGACTATCTCAGCCTCTCCCACTCCGGCCAGTGCCCTTATATGGGAGACGTTGTCTCCTATAACGCCGGCCTCGTTTTTCCCGGACATCTCTACGACCACGTTCACAGATTTACCGGGTGGGATGTTCATCTCCCCTCGAATGTTACGAACGGTCGTGATAAGGCCTGACAGAAGCTCCATTTCAGCCGTTGCGGACTCGTCGAACGGGTAATCCCCGGGCCGGGGAAAGGGAGCTGTCATAATGCTGCCCGAGGTCCCGGGCATCCGGTTCCAGAGTTCCTCGGTAACAAAAGGCATGAACGGGTGGATCAGCCTCAAGACACCGAGCATGGCCTTTCTCAGCACGAACCGGGTTGACCGCTTCAGGGTCTCGTGGTCGCTGTACAAACCTTGCTTTGCCATTTCCAGGTACCAGTCACAGAACTCGTGCCAGGTGAAGTGATAGCACAGCGAGGCGGCATCATTGAAACGATACTCCTCTATGGCTTCCCTAACTCCCCGTGTCACCTGATTCAGCCGGGTCAGTATCCAGCGGTCCGCAAGTGTGAAAACCGCATCATCCGGTTCTTCTCCGGCGTCTTTATCATCCAGGTTCATCAGTGCCAGCCGCGCGGAGTTCCAGATCTTGTTGACGAAGTTACGGTATCCCGCAATGCGCTCCTCACTGAGCTTAACGTCCCTGCCCTGAGCGGCCAGGGCGGCAAGGGTGAATCGGAACGCGTCCGTACCGTACCGGTCGATGATCTCCAGCGGGTCGATGACATTGCCCTTGGACTTGCTCATCTTCTGACCGCCGGCGTCCCGTACAAGGGCGTGGATGTAAACGTCCCTGAACGGAACATCCCCCATGAAGTGGATCCCCATCATCATCATCCGCGCCACCCAGAAGAAAAGTATATCAAACCCCGTGATCAGGACCGAGGTGGGATAAAAGGTTCGAAGGTACTCGGTCTGGTCCGGCCAGCCCAGGGTGGAGAACGGCCACAGGGCGGAACTGAACCAGGTGTCCAGGACGTCCGTATCCTGCCGAAGAGCGGACCTCCCGCATTCAACACATGTAGAAGGCGCCTCTTTGGCCACCATCACCCGGCCGCAGTCGTCACAGTACCAAGCGGGGATGCGGTGGCCCCACCAGATCTGGCGGGAGACGCACCAGTCCCGGATGTTGGTCATCCACTCATAGTACACCCCCTCCCACTGGGAGGGCACGATCCGGGTACGCCCCTCACGGACCGCGTCAATGGCCTTCTCTGCCAGGGGCTTCACCCGCACGAACCACTGTTTGGACAGGAGGGGCTCGATCATGGTTGCGCAACGGTAGCAGTGCCCCACCGAGTGCCGGTAAGGTTCCACTTTTTCCAGAAGCCCGGCCGCATCGAGATCCTTCAAGACCTTATCCCGGCATTCGAAGCGGTCCATGTCCTTGTATGGACCGGCCAGCTCGTTCATCCTTCCGTCGTCGTCGATCACCTTTACCACATCCAGCCCGTGGGATGTGCCGATCTCGAAGTCGTTGGGATCGTGTGCCGGGGTTATCTTGAGCGCGCCCGTTCCGAACTCCATTTCCACGTAGCGATCGAAAATAACAGGGATCGGCTTGTCCAAGAGGGGCAGAATCACGTGTCTTCCCGAGGTGCCTGTGTACCTCTCGTCCTCGGGGTTCACAGCCACGGCAGTGTCCCCCAGCATGGTCTCAGGCCTTGTGGTTGCGACCACCAGATGACCCTCGCCGTCTTCAAATGGATACCGGATGTGGTAGAGAAAGCTGTCGCGTTCCTCGTGTTCCACCTCCAGGTCCGCCAAGGCGGTGTGGCAACGCGGGCACCAGTTGATTATATAGTCGCCCCGGTATATGAGTCCTTCCTCATATAGTTGCACGAATACCTCAAGGACGGCCCTTGACAGGCCTTCGTCCATTGTGAAGCGTTCACGGCTCCAGTCACAGCAGCTTCCCAGCCGCTTCAGCTGGTTCATGATTACGCCGCCGTACTTCTCGCGCCATTCCCAGACCAGCTCAACAAACCGGTCTCGTCCGACTTCATGGCGTGTCATCCCCTTCGAGGCGAGGTCCTTTTCGACTACGTTCTGGGTCGCGATACCGGCGTGGTCCATTCCAGGCTGCCAGAGCACGTTATACCCGCACATCCGCTTATAACGGCAAAGGATGTCCTGTAGGGTATTGTTGAGAGCATGCCCCATGTGAAGGAAACCAGTGACATTGGGCGGAGGAATGACGATACAGAACGGATCACGTTGCGAAGAAAGATCCGGCTTGAACAACTCGTTCTCCTCCCAGAAGGAATACCACTTTTCCTCCACATCTTTGGGCTCGTAGCCCTTGGCAAGCATCTCCTTATCCATTGTTCGCTCCTCCGCCGGTTCCACTGTCGAGTACGGTCCGGAATCGTCTTCGCTCAATTTCCTGGGGTTCCAAGGGATCCCGATAGGCCTGGTCTTGCGTAATTTTCTACGAAAAAAGGGGTTGTCGCGAGGCACAACCCCTCAGTTAACTGTCA
>CAYVDE010000045.1:0-7002 GCA_964450535.1 uncultured Desulfobacterales bacterium | reverse complement strand
AATTTTCTACGAAAAAAGGGGTTGTCGCGAGGCACAACCCCTCAGTTAACTGTCAGGCAGCAAAGGTGGTAATCATTTCCTGCGGGTCGGTGGCAGGTCAGTCACCGGCTGCGTCGAGACCGGCCTTCAGGGCGTCAATGGTCTCACGAATTATGCGCTCGGCCGCGTCCGTCACTGATTCCCTGATCACCCGTTCAGCCGCGTCCGTCAACGATTCTCTGATCACCCGTTCGGCTGTGTCTGTCAATGTTTCCCTGATCACCCGCTCGGCGGCATCCGTAAGCGACTCCCTGATCGCCTGATCGGCCGTTTCCGTCACTGACTCCCGAATCACCTGCTCGGCCATGCCTGTCAGCGATCCCCTGACTGCCTGTTCGGTCACATCCGTAAAGATCTGCGGCAGGTCGCGCCTTACGACCTCTTCCACCGCCGTGCGGACTGTTTCCGCAATTTTTTCCTCCGATAATATTACGCCCTCCTGAGGAGGCCAAGGGGTCGAATCGACCACGGTATCTTCATAACCGGTAACCGGGGGCGTTTCGTGGGGGACAGGCTCCTCGGCTACCTCATCGGCGGTTTCGTCTTCAAGCATCCTTTCCAAAGTCTCTTCAGTGACGTCGTCGCCTAAACCCGAGTCTGTTTCCACGGCATCATCATAGGCTTCCGATCCCTCGTCCGAAGGCAGATCGAAGTCGAACTCTTCTCCTCCCTCGTCCTCGAGCATTTTCTGAAGATCATCAGCGCTGATTCCCTGGTCCTCGGCCTCCAGCCCCTCCGGCGCCGGCCCGGACATGTCAGCAGGCGTTTCAACCCCGGCAGGTTCCTCGAAATCGAAGGAGACCTCCTGCGGACTATCTTCACCCAGCACAGACGAGAGATCCGCTTCCACGCCCTCGCTGATCTCCCCTGCCTCTTCTCCTGAACTCTCACCAAGGCCCAAGTCCAGGTCCAGGGCCACATCGGACATATCAATATCCGCTACGGTTTCGTCCAGATCAACCTCATCCAGCATGCTGTCAAAGTCCTCTGATGCCGGGACTGCCTCAACATCAGAAGAGTCATCATGGGAGGCCGCATCGTCATCGAAGAGCATTTTTATTTCATCGCCGGCGTCCTCGAACTCCACGCTTTCTCCGTCTTCCACCACAAGGTCGACCAGTTCTATAATCTCATCGTCCTCTCCGGATTCAGACTCTTCCTCCGATGCGAGATCATCCAGGTCGAAGTCCAGGAGGTCCTCTTCCTCTTCTTCGACCATACCGTCTTTCACAATCGTGTCGTCTTTATCCATGGCCCGGCCTCTCCACGTAAGGGTTGAGGATTCTGTCGAGATGCCATCAACAAATGCCGGTTTTCACCATAAAGCGCCAGCCCCCGATTGGCGGGCAGATGATCCGGATCGGCCAATGGTCATTTCTGCATGAAGGTTTGCTAGCATATCAACCCCGGTCTGTCAAGGCGTTTGATCCCGTGAGGTGTCCATAATTGGGTCTTTTCTATGAGGATTTAAAGATCATGGATCCGAACTGCAGGGCCGGCCGGCCTCCAGAAGTCCCAGGTTGACCCCTACACAAAAAGCTGGTAAGAAGCACTGATCCGCGGCGGGCGATTAGCTCAGGTGGATAGAGCGTTGGTCTCCGGAACCAAAGGCCGCAGGTTCGAGTCCTGCATCGCCCGCCAGATAAACAAGAAATAACAGGGGTTTAGCGAAACAGCTAAGCCCTTTATTTTTTGCCTGCTCATTTTTCCCCACCATATTCCCCACCTGAAGGCCATAAAAAACCCGGCCACGAAAGCTCTGGTAAGGGTCATGGCCCAGGAAGGCCGTGTGGTCAGTCCTCGTGCGGGTTTTGGGCTCTCTCTATGGCTTTTTCAACCTCCTTTGAGGTCGGTCCCCAGTCGGTCCCCTCGGAGACATACTCTGAAAGGATCTCCATTAAAAACCTGAACCCGTAACGTGCCGGTTCCCCCAGGTCCAACGTCTCGATATGCTCCCCAGGCCCTATAACCTCTCCGAGAAAGGCGAGTATTGATGCCATGCGGGTTCCCGTCTCGGTTGCTCGATGAGCACCAGCTCGCCAGTAAACAAGGCTTCTCAAAAGCCCTTCCCGGCCCTCCTCCAGGTCTTCAGCCGGAAACTGCATGAAAAACTCCAGCTCGTCATGGGTGAGACCACCCGAAGGCAAAACGGGTTTCCTGTCATCCTCGATTACGTCTTCCATTTTCGTCGCCTCGATTGTCATGGTGTGACCTCCATATAAAAGCCCCATGGTGCTCTCCGGTCTCATAGAAACCGCGCGGCCGTTGCCGGTACCGCACACCATGGGGCGTTATGTTCGCCTGTATGTGAAAAAAATGGGCCATGTCGCCGGCTCCTTGCGCTATGAGTTTGAGAGACCTTCATCATACCAGGTCAACCATGGATGTCAACTACTAATCGGCACGTCGAAGCCTGACCATTTTGTGAATTCTTCAGCCTCCGAATTTTCGCCAAAACTCTCTATCCAATCGGCAAGGGTTTGTTGCGGCGGATTGGTCGGGTTTGGCAAGTTTCGGCGGGGGTGGAGACAAGTGTCTCCATTAGCCCGCCCGCGCACGCGTTCTGTAACTGCTTGAATTATCCTTATTTTCCGGCTTTTCCGTGTTATCTTGGGGGGTTGTGTTGTTGACTTCATTTGAAGTCAATTTGTGCTGTACCCTCTGTGCGCGCGGAGAATATGCAAAAAGACAGAATTGGCGTTTTCGCCAAAACTTTCACTCCCCGTATCGCGCCCAAAGCCACAAGTGCGGATGCTCCACGGCCCACTGGAGCGCACAGCATCCTGCAATCTCTGCCATGCTCTGCTCCGGGTCCAGGCTCTCGCGCTCGAATCCCTGGCACTCCTCACAGTGAAAGCCGCTCCAGCCCCGGTAAAGGGCCAAGTCTAAACACTGACCGTACCACCGGCAGGTGGTCCGCCGGAAAGGGAGGTCTTCCCGGTGTAGCTTGTCCCTCGATGGATTCATCGGCCTCCAAGAAGAGGGGGGACCAGGCGGAGCGTCCCAAGACCCGGCCTGGTCCCCCGGGAAGGACGGCCCCGGCCCCCGCTGGGACCGCCCCCCGTTCGCGCCCCCCGCCGTGTGCTTTGTGCGGGCTTCTCAGGGGTTCCCGCCGGCTCAAGGCGCTGGGTCCGCAGGTTCATTACCGGGCGGAGGGGCCCGCCCCACGCCTCGCGACATGGGGAACCTGCGGGTTGTTCGATGCCGGGGGCCAGGAGCCGGCCGCCTCCACAGCCGCCTGCCCCTTGCGGGAGCAGGGACCCCCGGCGTGCATGTTACTTCGCGCGCTTCGCAACCGTTGGGATGTAAACCTTGAAAAGCTCCGGATTACGGCGACACACCTTGTCGAAGGCGGCCTCGTAAGACAGGTCCTTCTCGTCCATAAGGTCCTTGGTCAGCCGGTCCAACTCGTTCCCGGCCTCAGTGCGGGTCATGCTCTGTGTGTTCGCCATAGTGCTTCCTCCTCTTTCTGATAGGGTTAAGGGTTGTTTCTTTCCCTCGGTGAAGGTGATGCTTTCCGTTAAAACTCGTACGGGCTCAACATCTCGGCCGCCGAGTCCTTTTAATTTCTGCATTTTTTTGCTCCTTTCGTTATCTTAAGCCTACCATTGGGGCGGTGAATCGTCCGATTTTTCCCTTCGGCCTGCGTTTACCCATGAAGGCCTGGACGCCCAAGGTCTTCCAGGCTTCGCGCTCCGGGCCCTCCTGCAAGGGCTTGCCGGTGATACTGACGGGCTCCTCGATCCGGCTCTGAATGCTCCTCCAATGTTCACAAAACCGGCCGGCCACTTCGAGCCCCACGGGGACGGCGTTTGATAGCTCGCGGATCTTCGCCATGGCCCTGTCCCTTTTCGAGGTCAAATCACGCAAAGCCTTCCCGCGCTCTTTGTCGGAAATGGCATTAGCGGGCTCGGGCATGGCGGCCGCACCCTGCTCCAGTTCGGGCAGGGTGAAGTTCACGGCCAGGTTGCCCGAATTCCGAAACACCGGAGCCGATGCCAGGGCGGTCAGGTCGTGCAGCCGGCCTTGGCGAACCACAAACAGCAGGGCGTTCGCCAGGTCGGTCCTCCTGCGCTCCTCGTGCTTGGCGTACAGGTCCTTCAGTGCCGCCTTGACGCTGGAGCGATCACGGGGGCGGCTGCGGATTTCCTGGAGTTCCTGCTCCAATTCCTTGACTTCCTCCTGAAGGGGTTCAATTTTCGAGTAGGGCTCGGCCCAACCCCAGCTGTCAGTCAGCTGCGGTACGCCCGGGAGGTTGCTCCTGCCGGTTGGTGAGATGTTCGCGTTCAAGGTTTCCATACGGTGCTCTCCTTTGGTTAGAGGTTTACGAATCGCGCCCGGTGGGGCCTTCCGCGTATCGTCACGCCAGGCGGGGCGGTCAGCCGTTCGCCTTGGCGGGCTTACTTCTCCGCGTTGCCCAGACCTTCACGCCGCCTTTGCCAGGCTTCCCATGCCATTCAAGGCGCGGGTCGGCCGGGGTATTAAAAGCCTCGTCCTTGCACTCCAGGAGCAGGGCCAGGACCGCAGCCGCTTCGGTCTGCCGTCCGTCCACGGCGCTGATGAGGGTGTTCACCTCGGCCTGAAGGCCGGCGCTCACGGCCGAGTCCAAAACCGCTCCGCGCTCGGCAAGGGCACGATTGAGGTCTTCCCGGAGCACGTAGTGGCCGGCGTCCACCAGGCGATTGAACCGGGTCCGGGCCTCTCTCTCGTTTTTTAACTTGATGTCTAGCTCCGTCTTTTGTTCTTCCAGTGGGGTCGTCTCCATGGCTACACCTCCATCAGCGGTTGACGGGTGAAGTCGGGCATGGCAGCGTCCAGCACGGCATGAATGATACGTTTGGCAGCCGGGACCTTCCGGCGGTCCCCTCGGGCGGTCTCCACCACCTCGGGCAGCCGCTTTTCCAGGACGCGGCGCAACTGGGAGTAAACCACCATGGCCCGGGCTCCGTGCGCCTTGTTCACCTCGGAGCGGGGCACGTATCGCGATTCCAGGCGGGCCCGCCTCTCCTGCATGGTCCGTAGCTGCTCGGTCTTCAGGTCTATCTCTGCCCGGAGCCGGCGGATTTGGATGTGCTCCTGTTCCTTCCCCACGGGGCGGTCCAGGGGCACCAGGTGGGCCCGGGCGTAACGGTCCAGCCGGGTGGTGCTCCATCGGCCGGTACGGGTGGGCTTGATTTTGCTTTCCTGCACGTGCCGGTATAGGTTTGACTGGGAAACGCGCCATCCTGCATCGACCAGGTACTGATGGGCCTCAGGTACGGTCTTGAAAAGTCTCATAAAATGTGCTCCTTTCCGAAATTCCTACAATTTTGTAATTTTCAAATGGAGCCGGAGTCTGAGGGTCGCTGCACCGTGACGGTAGGCCCCTCTCAGGAGTACCTTTTGTGTTCCTATCGTGTCATTGTGTGTCATGTGTGTGTGCCTCTGCATTAAGTGTTAACTTTGTCACTTTGTCATTGTTAACGCTTAGCCACTGTTCGCCGTCAGGTGAGAGCTGGATATACTTAGTGTTATTAAGCGAGTAATAGTCTCCGAGGATGTCCAGGTCGGCACCATAACGCCAGACATAACCCATGGTAGACAACCCCTTAATTGCTCTCGATAAGGCCGGAAGAGACGCTTCCAGGTCTCGCCTGAGCATCCACACGGGAATCCTTTCGGCTTGCTCATATGCTTTGATACAGGACCGGTCTGCCAGGACGCGGGCATTGAAACTCCCGCCAGGATGAAATTCCCAACCAAGGGTTTCGCCGAGATCGTGGTACTGCTTCAGCGTCCGCATAATCTTTACCTGCAATGCACCAGGTCCCCTGCTCATGCCTTTACCTCGAATAAGGGATAAAGTTTTGCCTCCAGCCCCAAGCGCTCCACCACCTCTCCCACGTTGTCGGCAATAAACCCGATCCCCCCGGCCTGCTCCACCTCTTCGATAAATTGGGTCTGCTCGTGGGTCGCGCGACCACCAGGTCTTTTCACCTCGATGGCGATAAACCGGCCGTCAAAGCAGACGAGCAGGTCCGAGATGCCTTTCCTGCTCATGGGTCCCTGCCATATCACCACTGGGAGTGCTCCGGCCTGCCGCAGGGTCTTGACGATGGCGCTCTTGATTTCGGATTCAGTCATCGGTCCATCCTCCATGGCGATCAATGCGGCCTCCCAGGGTTATAGAGCTCAACCCATTCCGGCTCGCCACTCCAGGTCCGGTCCGGCCATTCGTATTCGGCCGGGTCATACACTGCCTCCACGAACACGGCATCATCCGGCACCTCGACCACCCAGGTTTCCACGCGGGAGGATCGGGACGTTTGGGTCTTGACGGTCAGTTCCACGGTTTTCTCTTTTCTCCACACAGATGCCTGTTCCTAGTTGCGAAAAACCCGGAACACCTCTTTCCTTAAGTATTCCGGCCACTTCCAAGAGGGCGTTCCGGGTTTGCCCTGTTTTGTGTAACTTTCCCCTATAAAGAAGAGGCCCATTTTCTTTCCTAGTAATGTATTGACAAAAAGGTCTAACTCGGAACACCTGGAGTGCCTCATTGCGTGCTTTCGTTAAGAATTTCAACAAGTTCATGGCTTTTTTTATCATGGCTCGCATTTTCAAACCCGGAACACCTCAGCCTTCCTCAATGATTCCAATATGTTCATAAATAAAGACCGCTTTCCCCAGGAAGCGTTTTTTCACTTTATTATATCTTTCGCTCATTTTCCGGCCAAAAGCAGTGCCTGACATAGGCCTTAAGTTATTGTCTTGAGCCCATTCTTTATATGCATCATACAATTTTTGTGCCGCGGTTTCATAGGTGGGCCCGGTATAACATCGTTCCTGGACAAATTGCAGGAGCAGGTCCTCGGAATCCCGGTATTCCATGGTGGCTTGTGTAACGGCCTTGGGTGGGTTCAACCCCTGGTCCTGCCACTCAAGACAGCCTCGAACGAGCCAGGTCAGGATTCCCGGTGCTTCATT
>CAYVDE010000044.1:0-21028 GCA_964450535.1 uncultured Desulfobacterales bacterium | reverse complement strand
CCGCCACGAGGCCTAGTTTTCCTGACGGCTTGACGGGCCGGCGGGAAATCGGTATTAACACCCCACAGAGATCCGGAACAGACCCTGCGCCGAAAGGACAACTCATACATGAACACCAGGCTTCCCGGCAGGGAGGAAATCCTCCATCGAATCGAACGTTTTAAGGCGGCCCTTGCTAACGAGGGCATGGACGGCGCCCTTGTGGTGCAGAAGGTGGACCTTTACTACTTCAGCGGGACCGACCAGGACGCCCACCTCTGGGTCCCGGTCTCGGGAGAGCCCTTGCTGCTGGTGCGAAAGAGCATTGACAGGGCCCGAAAAGACGCCCTCCTGGATCGCATCATTCCGCTTGTGAGCCTGCACGACCTTCCGGGCCATCTGAATACGGACTCTGGGCCGCCTAGGCGCGTGGGATTGGAGTTGGATGTGGTCCCCGCGGCTCTCTATCTGCATTACAGAAACCTGCTGGCTGAAATGGAACTCGTGGACGCATCCCACATTGTACGAAAGCTGCGTATGATCAAGTCGGGATATGAGATCTCGCGGATTCGCGAGGCGGCCGGACTCGCAGACCGGCTGTTCGAAAGGATCCCCGGATACATCCGGGAGTCCGCCAATGAGACCGAGCTCGCCATCAGGGCGGAAGAGTTCTACCGGAAGAACGGGCACCCGGGCGTCTCCAGGACCCGCGGCTTCAACACGGAAGGTATCTACGGGCACATTATGGCCGGTCCCGGAGGGGCAGAGCCCAGCGGCACGCTGGGTCCCACCGGAGGTGCCGGTCTGGGCCCATGGTTCAGCCAGGGCGCAGGCTGGACGCCCATTCGACCGGGGGAACCCGTCGTGATCGATTACACTGCCTGCGTAGACGGTTACCTGGCGGATCAGGCCCGCGTCTTTTCCATCGGTCAGCTCCCGGACCCCATGAAGCGCGCTTATTCGGTCATGAAAGAGGTCCAGCAAGCCGTCGCCGATATCGGCCGGCCGGGAGTTCCAATCCGGGAACTCTATGAAACGGCCATTCGAATCGTTAAAGGCGCCGGCCTACTCGACGGATTCATGGGAAGTCCCGACCCCGTCCCCTTTATCGGGCACGGCGTCGGCCTCGAACTGGACGAATGGCCCGTCATCATGGAGCGAAGCGATCTCATTCTCGAACAAGGGATGACTCTGGCGATAGAGCCCAAGGTAGTCTATCCCGGAAAAGGAGTGATCGGCCTGGAAAACACCTTTTTAGTCGGTCCACGCGGGATGGAACGGATGAATGCCTTTCCCGACGACCTCGTGGTTCTCTGAACCTTTACGCTTTTTTGCAGCGGGTACCCGAAATTCGAAGTAATGACCGCGTCCGAGGTTCGCGGCTCGCGGTCTTTTGGTCTTTTTGTCACTTAACGTCCTAATAGCTTAACCAGCCAAACACTTAACACCAGATTTACCACATCAACACCTTAACATCTCAAGACTTTAAGGCCTGTTACCAGCCTCCTATGTCACATGCCGGGAGCCGATTTCATCCCCGGCGTCGAAGAGGCATAAATTCATCATAGACATTGAGGCCTTCTTGTGGTATATATCGAAGTCAAATCATCACTTTGATATATCCCTACTGGAAGCTAAAGGGACTATGCAAGTCGTATTGTTGTAAAAATAATCTGATTCCATAGACTTGCCGTATCCCACATCCCTGCGGGGTTTCCAGTCGGTATTGCGTTGATCGAAAGAGAGACAAAGCAGGCCTTTCCGGATCGACGTGGCATGTATTCCTGTGTCCGGGATCACGGTCATGGCTTGAATATGTTGAGCCAAAGAATCTGTTAGGGCTATCTGGAGACCATTAAATGAACAAGCACGAATACAATTCTGAGGCAGCCTGTTCAAGGCCTTTAAAAGGACGCCTCACTCGAGCGGCCGACTGCCTCGAGAGCAAACACCCTTTGTCGCAGGGGCCCGCAGGAGGACCTTCCCCCCAGGCGCTGCCGGAGATTACCCACGCATTCGAAGAAAAGGTCCAGGATATAGATACTGCCGTCATCGGCGAAAAGTTCGTTCAGGAACTCGACAGAAGCTACGCTGAACTCTTTGCCGCCGCTCCCGTGGGACTGGCCCTGACTTCACCACGGGGCAGGATCATCATGTGCAATGCGATCATGGAACAGACATGCGGATACACACGGAAAGAGTTGTTGAATCTCTGCATATGGGACCTCTACCCGGACCCCGCCCAGCGCCGTGAGTTAGTGCAGGTTCTCGGCAGGATGGGTTCAGTGAGAGATTTTGCGGCCACCCTGATTCGAAAAGACGGTTCCCGATTTCACGGGCGGATTTCCATGGCTCCCGTCTACAGGAAACGACAAAAGGCCTTCCTGACGCTGCTGCTGGACGTCTCCGGGGAGGTACATGCAAACAAGGCCCTGGCCGACAGCCGGGAGCAACTCATTCAGGCGCAGAAGATGGGTGCGCTTGGTGTACTGCTTGCGGGGGTGGCCCATGAAATCAACAACCCCATAAGCCAGATCATGTTCAACACGCCCCTGCTCCAGCGTATCTGGCGCGACCTGGAGCCTGAGATAGCCGCCTGTTCCCTCGAGGACCCGGAAAAGACGTATGGCGGTCTCACCGCCGATTTCCTGCGTGAAAACATCCCTCAACTACTTACCAACATGGAAATAGCGGCTAACCGTATTGCAGAATTCGTCTCCGATCTGAAGCAGTTCTCCCGGTACTCCACCGTGACCGAGACGCTGTCGGTCCAGTTGAATACGGCTGTGACCAACGCCGTCCGCCTGGCCCAGAGCACCATAAAAAAAGCCGGTGTAAACCTTTCCCTGGACCTGGATGAACATCTTCCCCTTATGGAGGGAAACCTCCAGAAGCTCGAGCAGATTATCCTGAACCTTCTCATCAATGCCGTGCAGGCAATGGAAGGATGCCGGGGAAACATTCGAATCCGCACCAGGATCGATTCTGAAGGCGCGGTCGAGCTCTCAGTCGCCGATATGGGCAAAGGGATCCCCAAAGAGATTGCAGACACCGTCTTTGAGCCGTTCGTCACAAACCGGCAGGGCCAAGGCGGGACCGGCCTGGGTCTTTCGGTAACGCAAAGCCTGGTCAAAGTTCACGGAGGGAAGATCCGTTTCGACACCAGAGAAGGTGTGGGAACGACTTTTTATGTATCATTTCCTCCCCCCTGTGATTCAACCACAAAGGAAGGCTGATAGAGCCTTGGATCCAAACCCTGCAGCCCTGCCGGACGGCGCCCCCCCCCGAGCGGCCATGGAATCCATACCGGATCACGAGACCCCGATTCTGGTCGTGGACGACGACCCGGGACTGCTGCTCAGCATCAGGGCCATACTTGAAAGCGCGGGACTTCCTGAACCCGCCCTCCTGTCGGATGGAAGCCGGGTGATGGAACTCCTCTCAAGCCACCCTTTTCACCTGGTTCTTCTGGATCTGATCCTGCCGGAGACAAGTGGAATCGATCTGCTGCGCCGCATGAAACGCATCCATCCCGACGTGGAATGCCTTATAATCACGGCCATGGACGACGCACCCACTGCTGTCGAGGCAATGAAGTACGGGGCCTTTGACTATCTCGTCAAACCACTCAGGAGGGAGAAACTGCTGATCGCCGTTCAAAACGCGCTCCAGCGCTTTGATCTCCTGCACAAGGTGAGCCTCCTGGAGAAAAAGGCCGCTTTTTCGGATATCGCACATCCAGAGGCGTTCAAAGACATGGTTGCTGAAGATCCTCTGATGGCTCGCGTTTTCAAAGAAGCCGAGACATACGCCGCCAGCGATTACAACCTTGTCATCACGGGAGAAACGGGGGTGGGCAAGGACATGCTGGCGCGTATCATCCACCGGCTGAGTCCGAGGTCCTCCGGGCCGTTCATGCCCGTCAGCATGGCCGCGCTAAGCCGGAGCCTCTTTGAAAACGATCTCTTCGGCCACTCAAAAGGAGCTTACACCGGGGCCTTTGCCGATAAAAAGGGATTCTTCGAGGAGGCCCACGGAGGAACGCTCTTTCTGGACGAAATCACGGAACTGGACCCGGACCTCCAGGGCGCCATCCTTCGTGTCATTCAGGAACGCGAGCTTTACCGCCTGGGAAGCACACACGCAAAAAAAGTGGATGTACGTATTATCGCGGCCTCCAACCGGGACCTCCCCGAAGAGGTGCGTAAGGAGAGATTTCGAAGGGACCTTTATTACCGTCTAAATGTATGCCATATCAACATCCCTCCCTTAAGGGAAAGGAAACAAGACATCGTTCCCATCAGCAGGCACTTTCTAAGGGTGCATAGTGCAAAAAACGGGAAAACCATTCAGGACTTGACCCTGGAAGCCATGGACCGGCTTCGGTCACACGACTTCCCCGGAAACATCCGTGAGCTGGAGAACATGATCGCCTCGGCGGTGGTGAATGAAAACACCGGCTACCTCACCCCGGAATCCGTCATGCCCCTGCTTCCGGAAACGGATCGGGCGCCCGGTGACAAGGGAGGGCGACTCCCTTCCCTTATGGAAGTTGAAAAACGCCACATCTGCGCCGCTCTTGAGGCCACAGGGGGAAACCGTACCCGTGCAGCGAGCATCCTGGGTATAGGCCTGCGCACACTCCAGCGGCGGCTGAGGGCATATCAGGCGCAAGAAAACAGGCCAAACTGACGCACGGCACGTCAAATTGGCGCTAGCTCAGTCCTGTGTTCTTCTGACCCTGTCAGTCCGTATCTTTTCCATAACAGAAGGCATGAATCCCTGTTTCCAGAGCAATTGAACGCGTCATTTTGGCATAATCGTCTGTGTTTGAGCGACATCCTGTTTCTCTTTAAAGCCCTTCCGAAGGCCTATCATCCCCTGAAAAAGCCTCATCCATACGCTCAGACCTCTTGATATCGGGCAAGTTTCGGACAATATGCAAGTTATGACTAGAGAAATGAGAGGGGCTGAACGAAACGGCTCTTCAGCGAAACTCACATGACTTTATTGGCATCTAATTTGCATACATTTAACACTAAATCCAATGATACAAAGGAGAAACAAGATGGAAAAAGACATTCTGACCATTGAAGAGGCTGCTGATTTTCTGAGGCTGGGAAAGCGATCCGTGTATAAACTGGCCAAAGCGGGCAAGATACCCGCCAAAATGGTCCTCAACAAATGGCGTTTCGAACGGGAAGCCCTGAGGGAGTGGGTACGACAGGGGCAGAAAAAGTAAAGTGGAAACAGAATCATAGCCCGGTCGTGGTGTAGCCCGGGAGAGACAGGTTGAGCGTGGTGAACTCAAGGGACCATTTCGCTATGGTCGGCCTGTGTCTCAAAATCGGAATCGGGTTTTTCCAGCAGGATCCTGTCATCCGATGAACCCGCTTCAGGCCGGGGTTTCGCATCGGGAGGGGGAGTGTGCTGCGTGCAGGAAAAGCAGAAAAGTCCCAGCCACGCAGCTATAACCAAGGCCATAAAAAGGTCGCGCCGGCGAATCTTCATTTCGGGTTTGCCTCCTTTGATTGCTTAAAAAATCAATTTAATACGGTTTCACGTTTGAATCAACTCTGAAGGCAGGCCTCCACTGAAGCCCGATCCACCTGCCCCCGGCGCAGTATGCACGGGGGGTCCACGGTCACGTCAAGAACCGTGGACCCCGGGCCTCCGGCGGTCCTCCCTCCGTCGAGGATGAGGTCCAGGTGCCGGCTGAGGGACTGCTCGGCCTCCCCAGCCGTGCATGCAGGTGGAAGCCTCGAGGGGTTGGCGCTTGTACCTGTGACAGCACTGCCGAGCGTACTTGCCAGGCCTGTGGCCAGGGAGTGGCTCGACAGGCGGAGTCCTATGGTTCCTGTCCCGCCCGTGAGAAGGGGGCTCACGGTCCGGGCGGCATTGAAGACCAGGGTGAGCCCTCCGGGCCAGAACCGATCCATCAACCGGCGTGCGGCCCCGGGTATCCCAGCCGCGTAGTCTTCCACACTCTCCAGAGAAGGCAGTAGCAGCAGAACCGGTTGATCCGGGCTGCGGCCCTTTGCTATGAAGAGCCTGCGAACGGCTTCTTCCCTGTGAATGTCCACTGCCAGACCGTAAAAAGACTCGGTGGGAAAGGCAACAATGCCGCCGGCCCGGATGACCATGCAGGCGCGTTCCAGCCCCTTGGTTATCTCTTCCGGGGTCCTTGCATGCATTATCTTTTCACGCGTCATGTTACACCCAGGTCGGAAACCGTGAATCCAGCAGGGAGAAACCCCTTGGGATTCGAGTGCCTCCTCAGGTCTCTATGTCCCCGGCCGCATCTATAACACTGCGCGTCATCTCCTCATGATAGGAGGCCAGCCTTTCACGGACGCGGTCGTACTTCAGAGCCAGGATTCGAGCCGCCATGACCGCCGCGTTCTTGGCGCCGCCCTTTCCTAGGGCCATGGTGGCCACTGGAATGCCCGGAGGCATCTGTACCGTGGCAAGGAGCGCGTCAAGACCCTGCAGGGGCGATGAGTCAATGGGCACACCGATTACCGGCAGCCGGGTGTGCGCGGCTATGACCCCGGCCAGATGAGCGGCCCAGCCCGCGCCGGCCACTATGACCTCAATGCCCCGCTTTGAAGCGCCTTCCGCGGCTTCCCGTGTCCTGTCCGGGGTTCGATGGGCGCTGATAACACGTACTTCGTAAGGGATTCCCAGTTCTTCCAGCGTGTCTGTGCAGCCCTTCATTACGCCTGCATCGGATGCTGATCCCATTGCCACGCAAACCAGTGGTTTTTCTCCGCTCATACAGTCACCTCGCCTATTTTTTTTTACAAGGGCTTAAACCCGGCGGCCTTTCCTTGTCCCGTACCTCAACCCTTTTTTAAAGCCGCCGCCATACCAACCAGGGGATACACCATCATACCCGACAGCCAGGCAATGTCCTCGGCTGAGAAGTATGAAGCCGTGTTCCGGTCGAACAGGATATTTGCCTCAGGGGCAAATTCCTCATCTCCGGCCCAAAGGACAAGGGCCGCTCGAATCATGGGCAGGGCGGAAACAGACATGGATACGTCGCCCAGGTCGATGCGATCGGCCCCGAAAGCGGTTCGGGCCAACTTCTCGAGCAGTTCAGGTTCCCGCCCAAACCCCTGAAGCAGCGGAAGCTTGGCCCTGCGATGAAAGGCATCCTGGTAGAATCTGCCGTCCGGAACGTCTTGAAAGGCCATCCACTCTCCGGTAAGACCGGGGCCTTTAGACTGCCAGGCCCCCTCCAGGTAATGGAGGATCAGCACCTGCTGTTGAATAGGGACCTCCTCATCGGAGTCCGCTCGGGCTACCTCCAAATCAGGCCATGACACACGAACAGATCCTCCCAGAAAAGGGAAGTCCAGTCCGGTCCTGTCTCCTTCCTTTGAGACGGAGGACCCGGAAAACCGGGCCAAGAGGTCAGGATCCCGCTCACCGAGTTCCTGTTTGGAGATTTCGGCCGCATGCTTGTAGTCATCCACTCTCGCCATTGTTGACTCCCCTTGAAAAGAGATGGCCTTACCGCCGGGTCACCGGCAATCTCTTGGTAATTTATTTTCTTTGCGATCCTTGAGGCGTTGCGAGAAACTAGAGCCAGGAGTTTTTATAATCCAAGATTTAGATGAAATGCAAGGCCTGACGCCCTGTCAACCGGGAAATTTCGGAATGAAGAAGACCAAGAAAAAGGCCCCGTTCAACCCCGCTCTCAAGGACCTGAAAATACGGGTGGAACCGAATCACGCGGCTTCTTCCGAAGAAGACGAGATGAGTTCCGGGCCTTCCGAACGCCAAAGCGGATCCTTGCCCGAAGACACACGCGTGTTTCTCAAGGCCATGGCCGGCGTCGAACCACTTCATCGCGGCTCCGACAGGGCCTCACGGTTGGAGCCGCCATCCCCGAGGCCGGCCCACCCGCCCCCTGACGAAGAGCGGGCGGCCATGGAACATCTGAACGGGCTGGTGCGCGGTTCCGTGGAAATGGACATCAGCTTTACGGATGAGTACATGGAAGGCGCGGTCAAGGGCGTGGGGTGGAAGACTATGAGGCGTCTGAAACGAGGGCAGTTCCCGATCCAGGACCACGCGGATCTTCACGGTCTTACGCGCAAAGAGGCCCAAGACCGGATACGCGAGTTCCTTATCGAGAGCCACAAAAAGGGTTTCAGGTGTGTGCTCATCGTACACGGCAGAGGGCTGAACTCCCCTTCCAGCTTTCCTGTGCTCAAAGAACAGATTCCGGTCTGGTTCAACCGGGGCCCCGTGCGCAAGATCGTGCTCGCATTTGCTACGGCCAGGCCCTATGACGGCGGTGCCGGCGCCGTGTACGTCCTCCTGCGGCGTCGATAAGCATTAAAGGCGACGACAGCGCCGAACACTTACTCCCTCTCTCGCTTCAGGTCCTCGAGCCTGGAGAGTATTCTTTGTGCCTTTTCAATGAGAGAACCGACCCTCTTGTAATCCGGATCCAGGCTTTTTACCCTCTCCCACTCACGAATGGCCTCATAGAGCTTCTCCTGATTATAGTACTGCATGCCCTTCCGGTAATGCTCCTCCTTATAGAGTTCTTCACACTTTCGTATATGCTGGCGGCACTCACTGCAATCTTCCCGAATTCTAAGGGATTCCAGGAAAACATCGCGTGCGGCCAAATACTCCTTTCTCTCAAGAAGGCTCTGTGCAAGGTGAGCACGGGCCTTGAAGGCGTATTCAAGGGCAACCTCATCTTCCGGCTCCGCCTTGAGCACCAAATCGAACGCCTCGACAGCCTGGTGGTATTTCTTCTCATTGAAGAGGATAATTCCGTTGGATCTGTACGCCGCAATGCCGTCTTCCTGTTCGAGCTTCCAGGCCGCCTCCTGAAGTGAAATATCCTCCGATCCGTTGAGTGCCGCTTCGAATGCACCCCACTCCCATGACCCGAATCGGGAGGCCTCTTTCTGATCCGTCCTGACCTCCACATCACCCGCCATGAATGGAACTCCTTCAATCTCCGGAATCCTGATCTCCTGGCCGGCCATTACAAAAGTGGCGTCCTTGAGACTGTTGTATTCGGCGATCACCGGGAATTTCGCGTAATCCCCGTAATACCTGAAGGCCAGTCCGGACAGGGTTTCGCCCGGGGCGATGGTATGAGCTACATATCGAGTGCTCCGCACCCTTTTCCTGGACAGGAGAATCTCCACGGCCTTCGGGTGGTCAGACCGCAGCCTGAGGGTTCTCAGGAGTTCCCGGCGCGCCTTTTCGTACCTGCCCTGCTCTTGAAATTCGAGACCCGCGAGAAACCTTTCATCCGCCAGCTCATTCAGGGTTTTTTCCAGAAGGCGGGCACGCTCGACGATTTCTTCGTTTTGGGGGTCCACGGTCAGGGCTATCCGGTACTCCCTCAGGGCCCCCACCGCATCTCCCCGCGCCTCCAGGTCCGTTCCCCGGGCAATGAACGTGGCGGCTATGCTGGAACCATGGGGCAATGTCGTAACGAACTGATCATGCCCGGGAGTTTTCCAGGACGGGATGATGCACCCCACACCTTTCACCGCCAGGAGTATGATCAAGATCGCCGGGACGTAATAATTCCATCTCATGCGGCACCTATTCCAGAGAGAGAGCCTCAAAGGTCTTCAATTGCTTTTGGAACCCGCTCCCACTACTTGTTACGACATGCTCCCGCTTCAAGGCCAGAGGATCGGCGAAAAAGGGGTTCCCACCCGACTTCCCCTTGACGCCCAATCGGTATCCCAGATCCTGGCAAAGCTGAAGCACAACAGGAGTTACTTTTCCATGAGGGTAAGCAATTGAAATGGTCTCCTGATCGAGCATTTCGTCGAGGATTTGCTTGGAGACTCGAAGCTCGTACTCAAGGCGCTCGAGGTAGGCATTGTCGGTCTCGCCTTCCATTGCCCTGGAAAGATCACAGCGGGTGACCGCATGAGAACCCACCTCAAAGCCGTTTTTTTTCATCTCCCTCAGCCGGTCCCAGCTGAGGGACTCCTCACCGGTGCCGACATGTTCCGTGTAGACAAACAGTGTAGCGCGAAAACCATGATCGAGGAGAATGGGATATGCGATTTCATAGGCGGAGCGATGACCTTCGTCTATCGTAATAACCACGCTCTTCTTGGGGAGGCCTTTTCGATAAAACAAAAAATCGAGGAGTTCACCTAACGTGATCACGCGGTACCCGTTCCCGGCAAGAAACTCCATTTGCCGCATGAAGTCTTTTTCCTCCACACACAGCGGCCCGTCACATTCCCTGCCGAATCGTTGATAACAGAGGATTGGCACCACCTGGTACCTGTCCTTCTCCAGGCCTCCGGGGTTTTCGTCCCAAAGGGGGATAACAACCGGCTTCCCCGCGGGGAAAAAGCTTACCCCGTTGGCTTCTTCAATAACCCAGGCACGTTCCGAATCACCCAGGTACTCTTTTGCGAGTCCATCCGCCGAAGTCTCTTCGGGTGAGACACAAACCAGGTATCTGTCGGACCGGAAGACCTCCATCTCGGCAGGCGGGTACGCCCCGGCCTTTTTGCCGTTGCCCTCCCCTTGCGGCGTCACGCACGAAACAACCGTCAGGATTAAGAAGGCGAAAATCAGGCTCGCCGGAATTCTCCAATCCATGTGTGTCTTTTTCAGATCCGGTTTCATTGTCGCGAGCTCCGGAAAAACATTCGCACACTTACAAGAGCAGGGTATCAGAACGGCCTTAATCTCACTCAGGCAAGCACATTGTAGACGGAGATCCTTGTCCTTCGTCCCTTTACCTCCATACTCCCACGCTCTTCAACGCGAAGACCGTTCTTGTTTTCCATCCGGTCGTAGGTCTCTTTGCTGATGAGAATCTCACCTGGCATGGCCATGGCCGTGAGGCGTGATGCGACATTGACATCGTCCCCGATCACGGTGTACTCCATTCGCTTTTCAGATCCCAGGTTTCCGGCAACCACGTCTCCCGAATTCACACCCACACCCACGCTGATATTCGCCCTATCGCGTCCCCCGTCATCATCAATAAGACGCACGGCCTCCTGGATTTCTATGGCGGCCCTTACCGCAGAGTCGGCATGGTGAAGGTTGGCAAGAGGTGCTCCGAAAATCGCCATGGCCTCGTCCCCCAAAAACTTGTTAACGTTTCCCCCATGCCTGATCACCGCGTCTGTAACACGTGTGAAGTAGTCATTGAGCATATCAACTATCCATGCCGGGTCCTTATCCTCGGAAATCGTCGTAAACCCCCGGATGTCAACAAACAGGATCGAGGCGTTGACCCTTGCACCCCGCATCCATTGACGTTCAGGGTGGGCGACGATCATGTCCACGATCTCCGGAGTGACATACCTTCCGAAAGACTCCTGAATGCGTTCCTTCAGTGTCAATGCCTCTGCCATTCGGTTGACGGCCGCGCCCAGTTCACCCAGTTCGTCCTTTCGGTTCACTATCACCCGGCGACTCAGATCTCCCTTTCCCACAGCGACCACGCTCTCTTTCAGCTTGTTGATAGGCCGGGAAAAGTACAGGCTGAGAGCAAGGCTCAGCAAAACCCCTACCATCACCATGATGCCGGCCAGGTAAAGAAAGGAAATTTTCGCCTCCCGGATGTTCTCAAGGATGCGTGCCTGGGACAGGGCCAGGTGAACCCGGCCGACCTCCAGGCCCTGGTAGGTCAGGGGCGCTTCGAACAAAAGCATCTCCCCGCCCTTGCGTCGAAGCGAACTGACTACAATACCATTGGAGTGGCGGATGTATACAAGACCCGGAGGAGGACTGTAGAAATTGCCAACCCGCTCCAGGTCGCCGTGTGCTCTTATCACGCCGTTTCCATCCGTCACCATGGCGTACACTACCTCTTCACCGCCGGTCACGTCCTCCATGAGCTTGAACAGGCTCAGATCTTCTTCGCCCAGGAGCTTTTCAGGAACGTTCGTGCTCAGGATGCTGACCATGCTGCCGCCAAGTCCTATAAGCTGATCCAAATATTGCTTCTTTTCTTTTTCGAGCACGACGAAACTGATGACGGCGATCTCGATCAGAATCAGGACAGTAATCAAGGCGGCAATCTTGAGAAAAATGGGAATACGTATGCCTGCCCGGCCGAGGCGATCCTCTCCGCCCCTGCGCTCCGGGCCGGAACGCCTCTTGAGAACGGTCCTTGCACTGCCGTCTACACGGCCGGACCTGTCCTCTCCACGGGACTTAACAACTTTTTCCGCGTTATTCATTGACCGTGCCCTCATCTATCCCGTTATCCGGGAATAGGAGGCCGGAAAGAATTAAATGCCGGGGGTTTGGGTCCCCGACCCCGGGGGGCCGAAGATCGGGGACGAAGCAGAACATATCCTAGTCGAATTCAGGGTATCTGTCAAATCGAAGGAAACCCCAGCAAAAGGATATATCGGCTAATCAGCTTGAGGCCGAAAGTCTCTTCATATAATTTGAGGTGAATCGCATGAAGGTAAATCAAGCCTCAACAGGCAATCAAGGCGTTTGACAAGCTCCGGGATTTCTTCTACTAAGATACAAAGCAACCTTGATGAAAGGATACGATTTATCCATGAAGCTTGGTATTATAGGCCTGCCTCGAGCAGGAAAGGCGACCATCTTCGATGCCCTTACCGGAGCAAGGGGTGAGGGCCCTCAGCAGAAAGGGGGACGTTCGGATCAACGTATCGGGACCGTGCGTGTGGCCGATGATCGCCTGGATTACCTCTCAAACCTTTACAGTCCCAAGAAGACTACCTACGCCCGGGTGGAATACCTGCTGCCCGCGGGCACAGGAGGAACAACGCCCGCAGTGACGGACAGCGGCCTCTGGGCCCAGGCCCGTGCGTGCGACGCCCTCATTCACGTGGTGAGAAACTTCAAGGGGACCATGGGAGTCGCCTCGACTTCGGAAGCCGACTTCAGAATCATAGAGGAGGAGATGATCATCAACGACCTGACGGTCGTGGAGAAAAAAATCGAACGTCTGGACCTGGACGCAAAGAGAGGGAAAAAAGACGAAGAAGGCTTGAAGGAACTCATAGAAGCCTGCCGCTTTCTCCTGGAGGAGAACCGTCCGCTCCGATCGGATCCCGTGTTGGCCCGGTCACCCGAGCTTCGCGGTTTCACTTTCCTCTCTGCAAAACCACGCCTCCTGGTCATCAATAATGATGATGAGGACGAGACCTTCCCGTCCTGGTCTTCACCGCCCGAACCCGCCGAAGTGCTGGTGGTCCGGGGAAGCCTTGAAAAGGAAATCGCTGCACTTCCACCTGAAGAGGCCGAAGAGTTCATGGCCGCGTATCACATCGAGACTTCCGCTGTAGACAGGGTCATCAGGTCCTCTTACGAACTCCTCGACCTCATATCGTTCTTCACGGTGGGGGAAGATGAAGTCAAGGCCTGGACCATATCCAGGGGCGCCACAGCCCTGGAGGCCGCAGGCGTTATCCACTCGGACATTCAACAGGGTTTTATCAGAGGCGAGGTGATCTCTTTTGAAGAGCTGAAGCGGTTAGGAAGCCTACAGGAGGCCAAAAAGGCCGGTCTGGTGCGGCTGGAAGGCAAGGAGTATGTAGTACGGGACGGCGACATCGTCCACTTCCGGTTTAACGTGTGAGTGCAGGCCCGAAAGAAAGGACAAGTATCATGGGAGGAAAACGCGTTCGCGTAGGGATTATCGGAGCAGGCGGATACGGCGGCTGTGGAGCGGTCGAAATACTCAGCCGGCACCCCGCGGCGGAAATCGCAGCACTGATCGACAAGCAGGACGTCGGTCTGCCCATCAGTGATTTGTATCCTCATCTCAAGGGATTCTGCGATCTTGCCATCATAGCCTCGGACTCCCCTGAGCGCCCCGATGACCTCGATGTAGTCTTTTTCGCCACACCGGACGGCGTAGGCCAGAAAGAGGCTCGCACCTGGGTGGAAAAAGACGTGAAGGTGATCGATTACAGCGGCGACTTCCGGTTCGACTCCCGGGATGTCTACAAAGGTTACTCCTCCCGGATCGGTCGTTCCCCGGAACATGCGGCTCCCGAGCTTTTGCAAGAGACCGTTTACGGTCTGGCCGAGCTTCATCGCCGTGAAATCGCAAAAGCGCGCGTGGTGGGCAACCCCGGGTGCTTCGCGGTGAGCTGCATTCTGGGGCTGGCTCCGGCCGTCAGGGCCGGACTCGTGGAGCCGGGCACCATCATCTGTGATGCCAAAACCGGTGTCTCAGGGGCGGGGAAGAATCCGTCTCCCGCATTCCATTTTCCAGCGCGGTACGAGGCCATGAACGCCTACAAGATCTCCGGGCACCAGCATGTCTACGAGATCGAACGGGAACTGGGCCTCCTGGCCGAAAAGGAAATCACCATCACCTTCACGCCCCATGTGGTTCCTCTCTGCCGTGGTATCCTTTCCACGCTTTATGCCCGTCTTGCGCCGGGTGGAACCCCCGCCTCGGCCGAAGAGGCGTACCGTGACTTTTACCGGAATGAGGCCTTTGTCCGTGTGTTCGGACCCGGTACCGCGCTTAACTCCACACACGTGAGGGGGAGCAACTACTGCAACCTCTCCGTCAACGTTGACGAGCGCACGGGAAACCTGATCGTGGTGAGCATGATCGACAATCTGGTGAAGGGTCAGGCGGGAAGCGCTGTACAGAACATGAACCTCATGTTCGGTCTCGAGGAGACGGCGGGTTTGACCCAACCGGGCCAGTATCCGTAACGCACCGTCACCGGCCTCGGAACAGCCGGCCGGTTACTTGATGCACACCTTCCTGACCTGGACGAAGTCCGTCTCGCCCAGAAAGGTCTTTCGAATGCCGTCCTGCATGAGAGTGGTCATTCCGTCCTTTACGGCCTGGACACGGATCTCCTCCATCTTGGCGCGCGTCTGTATGAGGGTTTTCACATCATCCGTGCCGTCCAGGATCTCGTGGATACCCGTACGGCCCCTGTAACCCGTGTTGCCGCAATTGGGACAACCCTTGGGACGAAACAGCTTTAGGTCGGAATTGTATTCGTATCCCAGCTTCTCGAATCCCTCTCCATAGGACCTGGCCAGGTTATCGAATTCCTCCCGGCTGGGATGGTACTCTTCCTTGCAGTCCTTGCACAGGGTGCGCACCAGGCGCTGTGCCAGCACTCCCAGAATCGCATCAGCGAAGTTGAATGGGTCCATTCCCATGTCCAGGAGCCGGGTGATGGTCTCCGGAGCGCTGTTCGTGTGAAGGGTGCTGAAGACCAGGTGACCGGTGAGGGAGGCCTCTATCCCCGTTGAAACGGTCTCGTGATCCCGCATTTCGCCCACCATTATCACGTCCGGATCCGCCCGAAGGAAGGCACGCATGGCTGTAGCGAAATCGAACCCGATCTTGGGAAGGACCTGCACCTGGCGGAGCCCCTCCTGGGTGATCTCCACAGGATCCTCAGCGGTCCATATCTTGGTCTCAGGCTTGTTAATGTGGTGCAAGGCCGCGTGAAGAGTCGTAGTCTTCCCGCTCCCGGTCGGTCCGACCACGAGGACAATACCGTAAGGCTGGGATATCTGATTAATAAACACTTTGTGGTTCCGCTCGCTCATGCCCATCTTTTCGAGCGGGATGGGTTCTCCCGCCGCCAGGATCCTCATGACCACGTCCTCAGTACCACCGGCCGTGGGAATGGTTGCAACGCGGAGCTCTATGTCAAGCGGGGCGTAACGCTTGAACTTGATTTTTCCGTCCTGGGGAAGCCGTCTCTCGGCGATGTTCAGCTCGGACATGATCTTCAGCCGCGATACGATGGCCCGCTTGAATGTATGCGGAATGGTTTGATAAACCTGACACGCGCCATCGATGCGGTACCTGATAACGGAGTTGGACTTCCCCGGACGGGGCTCGATATGGATGTCCGATGCGTTTCGGTTGTAGGCGTCCACTATCATCTTGTTTACGAGCTGGACTATGGCCCCGTCTTCCTCGGTGACCCGCTCCGCCTCTTCATCGAATTCATCCGAAGCCCCGCCCTCGAGCTGGCCGAGAATATCCTCTATACTGCCCGAGTCATCAGTGAGCTCACCCCGCTTCACATCGAAGAACAGGTCGATCATCTTGTGGATGTCTTCCCGGATGGACACACAGTACTCGAACTCCTTGCCCGGCATCAGGCGCTTGATGGTGTCCCGTGCGGGGAGATAGTTGGGGTTCTCCATTGCCACGGTAACCATGTTACCGGACTGGGTCACAGGCACCAAAGCGTTGTTCTTGAGGAAGTTGACCCTGAGGCCGCTCAATAGCTGGCCCGGGATGACCAGATTGTCGTCGAATGGAATGAAACGGGTGTTGAAAAAGCTGGAAAGGGACTTGCCGATGTCCTCCTTGCTCACGTGAAAATCCGACATGAGAATCGACTCTACGGTCTTTCTCATCTTGCGCGCCGTGACCATGGCGTTCTGAAGATCCTTGTCGCTGATTATGCTGTTGCTGATGAGGTAGTCGAACTTGGTGGGCTTTGTCTTCTTCGCCACCTTCTGGTTGTTGAAGAAAGCGAGGCCCAGGACCTTGGCTATTTCCAGGACCGACGCCTGGTCTTCGAGGGTGTAATGATCGCCGTTCTTCTTGTTGATGAGCTGTATGACACCCAGGAGGTATTTGTTGTATAGAGCCGGGGCCGCAAGGACCTGCTTTGTGCGGTAACCTGTCTTCTCGTCCCAAGTACGGTCAAACCGGAGTTCCGGATTGATCCGCTTCAGTTCATTCTGGTCGTAGGCATTGTAAATATTGACTACCTTGCCCGTTGCGGCGCAATAGCCTGAGATGCTCTCCTTGGCGATGGGCACGCGGATCTCATTGACCTCGTCTCCACTCTTGACCTTGGAGACAATCTGTTTATTCGTCCCATCGACCACGTATATGGTAATACGATCCGCATCGAAAAGGCTCAGGATCTCCGGCTGAAGGTTGATCAGGATATCATTTGTATCCTTTGCCGAATGAATCTTGTTGGTGATGGAATTAAGCCTCTTCTGAAACAGAAGCTGTTCTTCGAGATTCTTTTCCCTGCCCTGTTCGGTACCCGCCTTTTTGAGTGTGGCAGCCATAGTCCTGCGTCCCATCCCCATCGTGCTGTTTTAATTCGATGTTCTATTTTAGGGGCTTTGGTCGATTATGCAACCGATTTATTCCTGCCTCGGGTTATTGAATTTGCCGAGGCGATGTCCTATGATCCGCTTCAACGAGTCCTTCCGCCGCCGCTCTTGCGGGGCGGGCCTTTGAATTCAAACGAGGTTTTCAGCCGTTACCCGGTGTGTGGTTTCACAAAAGTGATTCGTAAACATGCTTTTGGAAAAGCGCACTTTTAAGGAGAACTTATGCTCATAGACAGTCACGCTCACCTGGACATGGACGACTTTGCAGGCGATCTCGGCCCAGTCTTGACTCGGGCCCTGGAGGCCGGTATCGACCAGATCGTCACGGTAGGAATCGATCTGGCATCATCCCTCAGGGCCGTGGAGCTGGCTGAGGAGCACTCGTTCCTCTTCGCCACAGTCGGCTGTCACCCCCATAACGCGGACAGGATGGGCCGGGACGATCTGGATCGAATGGCCGAACTGGCATCAAACCCCAAGGTGGTCGCCTGGGGGGAGATCGGCCTGGACTTTTTTCGCAATCGCTCAGGCAGGGAGGGTCAGATCCGCGCCTTTGAACGACAGCTCGAAATGGCCTCCAGCCTTGATCTCCCCGTGGTCATCCATGACCGGGACGCCCACGAAGAGGTGCTCTCGTGTATCAAGGGAATGGGGGAAAAACGGCCCCGGGGCGTGATCCACTGCTTCAGCGGCGACACAGACCTCGCACAGGAGTTCTTGAACCTGGGCTACTACATTTCCCTCCCGGGGACGATCACCTTCTCCAAGGCGGAAACCGCCCGGGACGTGGCCCGAACTGTCTCCCTGGAACGGCTGCTCCTGGAGACCGACGCCCCCTACCTTGCGCCCGTGCCCCGTCGTGGCAGGCGAAACGAACCCGCTCTGTTGATCCACACCGCCCGGGAAATCTCGCGCTTAAGAGGAATCTCTCTGGAGGAGGCTGCCCGAATCACCTCTAATGCCGCCCGGCGGCTCTTCTGCCTCCCTGAACCCGCCTCCCCGATGAATTCGGAGGAATCATGACCTATCCCTTCATCAGGCCCGGCTTCCCACTGGTCCTGGCATCGGCCTCCCCTAGAAGAAAGCGTCTTCTCGAGCAGGCCCGCCTGCCTTATAAGGCGCTCCCTGCGGAGATCGCCGAGAATGCTGGCGAAAGCGATCCTGCCGAGGCTGCGTGCAGGCTGGCCCGTCAAAAGGCCGAGGCGGTCTGCCGAATCTTCCCCGGGCATTGGACCTTAGGGGCGGACACCGTGGTAGTGCTGGAAAAGGCCATACTGGGGAAACCCGCGGACCGGAAGGATGCCCGAGACATGCTCGAACGGCTGAGCGGCCGGGACCACCAGGTCATCACCGGGTTTTCCATACTGACCCCACAGGGAGATGAGGTCCACACGGAGCCCGCGAGCACCACAGTCCGTTTCAAACCGCTGGACTCAACAGAGGTGGAGGGCTACCTCGACACCGGGGAGCCGTTCGGCAAGGCGGGAAGCTATGCCATTCAGGGGATAGGCGCCTTTCTGGTAAAACACATACAAGGTTCCTACACGAACGTTGTCGGCCTTCCGCTGGGTGTCTTGATCAGCGCCCTTGTTTCGGTGAGGGCGCTGGAGCGCTACCCGCTCATGAGGAGCCCGAACGCATCCTCTGGCGAGTGATCTCTGAGAGGATGGCCCCGGCAGCCACGGCCACATTTAGAGATTCCGCCTTTCCGGAACCGGGAATAGAGACTACTTCCTGACAATGCGCCCGCACATTGGGAGACAACCCGCGGTCCTCGCTTCCCACGACAAGGACAGTGTCGCGATCCCAGTCAAAATCGAAGACACCCACGGCCGCCTCTCCGGCCGCGCCGATGACCCAGAATCCCTCCCGGTAGAGCCTGTCCAGGGCGCGGGGCAGGTTCACTTCCCTGGCCACAGGCAGCAAGAGGCTGGCCCCCGCGGAGCGCTTGGCGACGGCCTCGCCGAGACCGGCTGATCGATCTTTGGGAATGACCACACCGCTCACGCCGAAAAAGGCGGCCGTACGGATCAGGGCGCCCAGGTTGCCCTGGTCCGTGATGTGATCCGCAGCGAGCAGGAGCCCCCGGCCGGGCGCATTACGCGCCGCCTCCAGGATGTCTTCCAGGTCCGCGTAGGCAGGGGCGCGCACAACAGCCGCCATTCCCTGGTGCGACGTTTCAGGCAGCTTTTCCGCCAAGGCCCCGGGCCGTATGAACCTGACAGGGACCTTGTGTTTTCCAGCCAGATCCAGGACCGACCTGACACGCTCTGAACGCCTGTCCGCGGAAACCAGAACCTCCAATACAGGACAATCTTTCCGCGACAGTGCCTCCCATACCGCGTGGAACCCGGGCACCAGGTGTTCCCGACTCCGGCTCATGAGGTCATCTTCTCAATCTCCGGGATCCTCCGGTCGATCCGGCAGCGGTCCGCCAGGACAATGCATGCCACCTCTTCCACTGCGCGTTCCAGTCGATCGTTCACAACAAGGAAGTCGTATCGGCGTGCGTTGGAAATTTCAGCCGAGGCCCTCTCCATCCGCCGGGCAACGGCGGCCGAATCATCCGTGCCTCTCGCCCTGAGACGTTCCTCCAGGACCTTTGTGGATGGAGGAAGAATAAACACCAGCACACAGTCCTTCACGGTCCGGCGCATGTTCAGGGCCCCCTGAACATCCAGGTCCATCACCACGTCCAGACCCCGGGAAGTCTTCTCCTCAAGTTCGCGAAAAGAAGTCCCGTAGTATTCCTGAAACACCTCGGCCCATTCGGCGAACTCATTCCTGTCGATCATTGCCCGAAAGGCATCCCTCTCCAAAAAATGGTATTCCACGCCGTCCGTCTCAGAAGCCCTGGGTCTTCGGCTCGTATGCGAGACTGAGTATGTCAGGTTGTCAATGCTTTTCAGGCTCTCTCGAATGATGGTGGATTTGCCCGAACCTGAAGGGCCCGATATCACAAAAACGCGCCCGCCCATGTCACTCCTCCAGATCCTCCCTGCTCAGGCCCCCGTCCGGGCTGAACCGCTGGGCGATGGTCTCGGACTGAATGGCAGATAGGATTACATGGTTGCTGTCGGTGATTATCACCGAACGTGTCTTTCGGCCCTGGGTCGCGTCGATAAGCCTTTTATCCTCGCGAGCCTCTTCCCGCAGCCGCTTCACCGGCGCCGTGTTGGGGGAAATGATGGCGACCACGCGGCGGGAAACTACCGAGTTCCCGAAACCGATGTTGACGAGTTTTGGGCTCATGGTCCTTTTCTCCCATGCGACTCCCGAGCTGTCCCTGATACTCGGGCTCGAGACCGGGGGTCGCGTCATATTGGTTACTGGGTTGCGGATAAATTGGAAAGGGCCCTTTTGAGATCGGCAAAAGACCTTTTCTGGATGGAAACTAGCATAACTCTGAAATATGTCACAGTCTAAAAGGAGTGACCTATAAAAAAACCCCTCCCGCATACCACCCGGCCATGTGTTCTTCTCACAGCAAGGTCCTTACGATTCTTTCATCAAACGCACATGGCGATCCGTTGCCGCGCCCGCGCATGAAAATCCGGTCAGGCTGCGAGGGCCTGTCTGCCGGCCATTACGTGGTATATCAGCCTGACAGGCGAAACTTCGAGAGCCATCGACCTCTGTCCTCTGAAATCCTGTGTCTTTGTTTTATTGTTGGCGAAATCCGCGCTTTTTCGTTAAGTGTATTTGCGGTAAACTCGACCGCCTCGTAAAAAGTCCCCCGGGCGTCATTCCGGCGAAGGCCGGAATCCAGAAGTTACTGTTCTAACTGCACCCCGTTTTTCAACGGTGTGACAAAGCAGGTCGTTTTCGGGCTTTTTGCCACGCCGTCAAACTTGACTCCCAAAATGGAATCCGGCTATCATTGGAGTGTTCTGTTCCAAGTTTGAACTGGTTGACCGGCTCCCCACTTTAATACGCTTTTCAGGGAACCGGCGGATTT
>CAYVDE010000043.1:0-21693 GCA_964450535.1 uncultured Desulfobacterales bacterium | reverse complement strand
GAAAAGAACATTTTCAAATGGCCAGAGTTAGAGCAGTTTCAGAAGGACAGTGGCACCCTCAAAACCCGCCTCGTTAAAACACGGCCGTTCAAATAGATATGTACCTATTATTTGGGGTATTTTGACTCTCCTAGCTGCAATTTTCATTGTTTTCAAATTCAATGGCTGGTGGAGTTATATAGTTGGCGGATTTTTGCTTATGATTGCGTGGGGATCACTCAAAACTGGTTTTGTTAGTTCAGGCAAGGAAATTGATGAACTTACCGAATCAGGACCTGTTTCTGAAGAAACAAAAAAGCAATTTCAAGATAGATTATAGTTGAAGCAACAAGCATAAACGAACGCATCAACTCGGGCCAGCAATTTCACTGCACCCCACTGGTTGATGGTTATGCGAAACGTCTAGTATTACGAGGGGAAAGGTTGACCTTTCATTGATAAAAAAAGGGACGATAGAAGCGAATTTTTTTGGTCCCTAAAAGAGCGGCTTTCGACACAAATTACTCAATGAAAATGTGAGAATTGCGATGATGTTTATAAATAACACTAGTAAAATAAATTATCCAAAAACAATATTTTGCATATTTATAAACATAACTGTTACTTTATGGTTTTTTATTTTCTTAATTTTAGAGCTCAAAGAGTTAATTATACCAATTCAAAGTTCTGATAGTTCTATTATCCAAACAATTCCATTGTTGTCTACTATAGGCATTACATCTTGGCTGGGTTTATTACTAAGAAAAAAATGGGGTATATTCCTTTTTCAAGGTTATATTATATTTACCATTATGTATCAAGCTATTGATTTGTATTCAAATTTTGGATTAGCGACAATCATTCAACTATCTTTAACATTAATAATTGGGATTTCACTATATTTTTACTTTAAACGAAACGCTGGATTTTTATGGATAGTCAAAAAATAATAATGGAATTAATTGAACCTAACGACTACATCAAATTGGACCGGCAATTTCACTGCACTCCACTGGTGCGCGGTTATGCGGCACGTTAACAAAATAGCATCGGGGACGCCATGAAGAGAGCTGTAAACTTGAGATTGGCCATCGCTGTTTTCCTGCTTACACTCCTGCCGACCCTGGCCAACGCCCTGACAGCCGGCCAAGTCTTCGACAAAGTCCAGGGCTCAATCGTCGTGGTGCAGACCTTGGATAGCCGGGGGGATGTAATAGGTCAAGGCAGCGGGGTTCTGCTCCCTTCCGGAAAGATAGCCACCAACCGCCATGTCGTGGAAAAGGGAGCCGCTTACAAGGTGGGAGTAGCCGGGAGGTTTGTTCCTGCAACTCTCTATGCCGAAGACTTCGACAAGGACATTTGCCTGCTAGACGCCAAGGGCCTCGACAGGAAGCCAGTAGAACTCGGCAAGGCGTCAACCCTGAAGGTGGGAGACCGTGTCTATGCCGTGGGGGCTCCACGCGGCCTGGAGCTTTCGCTTTCCGATGGCATTGTCTCACAGCTCCGGGGGGGACCGCCGCCCCTGATTCAGACTACAGCCGCCATTTCTCCTGGGTCAAGCGGTGGGGGCCTTTTCGATGGCGAAGGGAGATTGGTGGGCCTCACAACTCTTTATATCGAAGGCGGTCAAAGCCTGAACTTCGCCATGCCTGTGGAGTGGATTGCCAAGGTCAAGCCGGGCCGGAAGGCGGTCGCTGGGGAATACGGGAAGTTCGAATGGTGGATGCTTGCTGCTGCTCTGGAAGAGTTTGATGATTGGCAGGGTTTGCGTGATTGGTGCTTGAAGTGGACAAAAAGTGAACCGGAGAATGCGTTCGCTTGGGCCGGTCTCGGGAACGCTTACATCAAACTCGAACGCTATAACGAAGCCATCGGTGCCTTGCGCCAAGCCATCCGTATCGATCCGGAGTATGCCAAGGCCTGGAACAACCTCGGGTCCGCTTACTACAACCTCAATCGCCACCATGATGTCATCGAGGCCTACCGTCAGGCTATCCGTATCGATCCGGAGTATGCCGATGCCTGGTACAACCTCGGGGTCGCTTACCGGACCCTCAATCGCTACCACGAGGCCATCGATGCCTACCGTCAAGCCATCCGCATAGATCCGGAGCATGCCTGGGCCTGGTACAACCTCGGGATCGCTTACTGGACCCTCAACCGCCACCATGACGCCATCGAGGCCTACCGTCAAGCCATCCACATAGATCCGGAGCATGCCTGGGCCTGGAACAACCTCGGTGCCGCTTACATGGGACTTGAGCGTTACCATGACGCCATCGATGCCTGCCGCCAGGCTATTCGCATAGAGCCGGAGCATGCCATGGCTTGGAACAATATAGGTAACGCTTACATTAGGCTTAAAAACTACCATGAAGCCATGGAACCTTTGCATCGGGCGCTGAGTCTCGACCCTGGGTTGGCTTTAGCCTGGTTCAACCTCACAATTGCTTACAGTTTATCTGGCAACCAGGAAGCCGCGTGGGATTCGGTCAAGAGACTTCGCCCTCTCGATCCTGTTAAGGCCGAAGAGTTAGAGGCTCTCTTAGGTCCAAGGAGCCAACCGCAACCTCGCACTTCCCCCGGCGCTAGTGCTACCGGTTGTTTTATCTCAACCCTTCACGGAGAGCAGGATGGTTCGTAAGGGCCTATACGGAAAACCTATGTATTGAGTTCAAGCCAAGAAAAACTCGCACGGCAAGACCCCATTGCAACCATTTGAGACTACCGCCCAATTCACCTCTTAACAAACGGGAACCTTCAAGGCCGTTATCAGTCAAGGGTCTTGATGTTACGGTTAGTATTGACTTGGTGAGGACTTTCCTAGAGCAAGACCTATTCTGACCCCCCGCCTGGAGGGCTTTTCAAGTTCTTGGCAAGGGTTCTTGAATGGTACACAAAATGCTTGAGGGTGGATGATGGCATGGGGGGACGGGACTCCGGTCTAAGGGTTTTTGTTCTACTGCACCCAGGGTTTTTTACCCTATTTTCGACAAAAAAGGAAACCTACATCAGCCTTAATCCAATGGGGGTTTTGCGGACTATTTTCGACAAAAAAGGGCGCAGACGGAAAAACTTCCCGTTTGCGAGGCCTCTGGAGTTAAACACATCGTCCGAAGTGTTTAACCGGGCCGGTTGACCCTGGAGTAATTGACCCTGGAGTAATGTTGACATCCTACCCCAGCAGAGCGTAGAATACGGGCGTGAAGGATGGGAATAGAATGATTTTATTGAGTAAGATTCTGGTTAAGGTGCCAAGAGTAATAGCCTGAAAGCGTACTATATTCAATAGCTTGGGTCGGCAGTATGAATCCCACCCTCTCCGCCATCTACCTAATAAATTCAAGTAGCTACAAGCCTGATTACCTGAGTGCCACCGAAAGAATCAGCAGCAAAATTAGTGGTTGAGTTTCTCACTTACCACAGCCTCGTACATAAAGAGTTTCACCTGAATCCATGCCACCGGTCTCTTCCTCGTGTTCCCACCAAGATGCCTTAGCCAGCCAAGCGGAAAACAAGGCCGATTTGCTCAAGAGCCTTGACTCGACTTTCACTTTTGGGGGTCCCGCGCGGTCTTAATGCAAATTATTTCAATAGTTTGCGGCGTGTTCCGGCGTGAGACCCCACAAACTGATAACTTAGCAGGCCTTAACCTATAAAAAATACGGGCCTAATGCATTATTTCTTCTTGATTCAAAATGAAGACTATAGTATTTAAATTTTGGTATACAAATTTGTCTTCAATAAAACACGTTTTTGAGGCGACATGAAAACCAAGCGCACGCGTTCCACGAAATGGGTAAAAAGAGCGGAAGTGATGGATATCATTCGTGAACGAATCGTGGACGGCCAATATCCCCAGGGGGTGAAGCTCACCGAGCAGAATCTTGTGGAGGAGTTCAAGATCAGCAGACCTCTGCTGCGTGAGATACTGGCCGACCTGGAGAGCCAAGGGCTTGTGGAGAGAAAACCGAATCGCGGAGCAGTGGTCCGGCGTGTGGACTCAAACTCCCTACTGGAAATTATGGAGATCCGGGAAGTGCTGGAAGGTCTGGCTGCCCGGCTGGCGGCCAGGAACTCGAAACCCGAAGATTGGAAGGATCTTGAAAAGGAGTTCGGCGAGCCTGCCGAAAAAATGGTCAAAGAACAGGAATTCGAGAAGTTCCTGGATCTCGTGGCCGAATTGCGTGAGCACATTGTCAAGGCGGCTCGCAATGAAGAACTGACCAAGCTGATTTATTCCCTTTTCGCCAAAATAACCATTGTTCAACGCCGCGTGGTTATTTTGCCCGGACGTATGGAGCAAGGAATCCGGGAACACCGGGAGGTCATAAAGGCCATCATGTCCGGGGATGAGAACACAGCGGAACAAAGGAAAAGAGAAAATTTAAAAAGTGCCACGGAATACCTTAGAAAATATAAAAAATGGGTTCTGTAACTGGTGGCAGCTGTCAAATTAATAATAGGAGGCATGTCTTTTATGAACTGGGAAAAAGAGGCTGAAGAGATTCGATTTCGACGCGAAAAAGCGCTTCAAATGGGAGGCGAAGAGCGTGTTAAGAGGCATAAAGCCCAGGGCAAACTTACCATACGGGAGCGCATCAACAGTCTGCTGGACAAACAGTCCTTTACGGAAGTTGGCCAACTTACGGGCGAATCCGTGTGGGACAACGGCCGGTTCAAAGACATCACTCCCGCTCCCTATGTCATGGGTCTCGGCAAGATCGACGGGCGCTGGGTCGCCGTGGGCGGCGAGGACTTTACTGTAAGGGGCGGCTCCAGCGCCGGTCTCGCCCGGCGCAAAGGGGGCCAGGGCGGGTTCGTGGAGGACATGGCGAAGGAATACCGCATCCCTATCATCAACTTGATAGACGGGGTGGGTGCCAACGTGTCCTCGGCCATCAAGAGTCAGTTTAAAAGGCTTCCTGCAAAGGACGGGTATGAAAGGAGCCTGGAGTTGCTGGGCATGGTGCCTGTGGTCGCGGCTGTTCTGGGTTCCACCGCGGGCGGGCCGGCGGGACGGGCCGTATTGTCCCATTTCTCCATAATGATCAGAGGAACGTCACAGCTTTTCGCGGCAGGGCCACCGGTGGTGGCCCGAGCCCTGTCGCGCAATGTAGACAAAGAGGAACTGGGCGGGGCTCATATCGCGTGTGATAAGGCAGGCACAATTTTTAATGCAGTAAACACTGAAGAAGAGGCCTTTTCTCAGATCCGGCGATACCTGAGCTATCTTCCCCAGAATGTTTGGCAGCCGCCGCCCTTTGTGGACACAGGGGACCCGCCCGATCGGGTTGAGGACGAACTCATAGGCGTGGTCCCGCGCAACCGCATGCATCCCTATAGCATGCATCGGATAATTGAGTTGGTATTTGACCGGGAGTCGTTTTTCGAGATCCAACCTACTTACGGCATAGGGATGATCGTGGGTTTCGCCCGCCTCGGCGGATACCCCGTGGGCGTGATTGCCAACAACCCGCGTCACAACGCCGGGGCCCCGGACGCCAGGGACTCCCGGAAAATGGGGCACTTCACGTCGGTCTGCGACCAGTTTCACATACCCCTCATTCACCTTGTTGACGTTCCCGGCTTCATGATCGGCGTGGAAGCGGAGAGCATGGGCACCTTGAAGGACGGCATGGCCGCCATGTGCAAGGTCATGCAGGCGAAAGTGCCGCGGATCTCCTTGATCGTCAGGAAGTGTTACGGCATGGCCGGGGCCCTCAACTATGCCAACCACACCCTTCACTATCGCATTGCATGGCCTTCCGCCGAGTTCGGCTCCATTCCTATCGAAGGCGGTGTCGCCGCGGCCTTCAAGCGGGAAATAGAACAGAGCCCGGACCCGGACGCCAAACGGCGGCAAATCGAAGAAGAAATTCACTCCTTCGAGTCACCTTTCAGAACGGCGGAAAAGTTCGCGGTGGAGGACATTATAGACCCCAGAGAGACCCGCTACCGGCTTTTCTGCCTGATCGAGGCCGCGCAGAACTACCTGCAGACGGAACTCGGCCCGAAGCCCCGCTATGGGGCATGGCCGTGATAAGAATCTTTTTCCTTTCCAACAAGCCCGGTAGGGCCGGATTGCCATGCTCGACCTACAATATTTGTGGCTAGTCTGCCCTCTGGTGGCCCTGGGCGCCTTCACGCAGGGGTTCACAGGCCTGGGTTTCGGCATTGTGATCCTGGCCGGCATAGTATTCACTCCATGGGACTTTGAGCGAAGCACTGTGATTGTCAATCTGCTCGTTCTGGCCCTGCACGGCTCGGTAATATGGTCAAGCCGAAAAGAAGCCCGAATTCAGTGGCGTCTCGTGGGTATGATCCTCATTGGTCTGGGGGTCGGCGTCCCATTGGGTTACTGGTTCATCCTGGTTTCCGGGACCCAGCCGGTGTTCCAGCTGGTCTTCGGCATCTCCCTGACCGGGTTCGCGGCGAATGAGCTTATAAAGCCGCGAATCAAGGCAATGCCGCAGGCCTTCGGCCTCCCTGCCGGGGTTCTGGGAGGGTTTCTGGGAGGTGCCTTTACCACCTCAGGACCTCCCATTGCCATTTTTTTGTACTCACAGCATAAAGATCCTGCCCTTTTAAAAAGTACGCTTCAATTAATTTTTATGATTGCAACCATTTGGAGACTTTTTAATATCATTCTATTTGGTCCTGGAATCACTTTACCTATCATTAAAATCAGCCTTATATGTCTTTTGATAGTTTTATTATTTGCATTTATAGGACATAGAGCAAGCCTTAAAGTATCTAGCAAAACCTTTTTGAAGACCGTTTATCTTCTGATAGCAACCGCGGGTATCGCAAACATCGTGCGTGCCTGCCTTTGATCAGAGTCTGAGGAGGCCCAATGCCTCTTTATGAATTCGAAGGAAAGCGCCCCGTGATTCATCCCTCGGCCTGGGTGGCCCCGAGCGCCGACGTGGTTGGGTCCGTAAACATAGGCCCGCGCTGCTATGTGGGCTGGGGCGCAATCCTCAGGGGCGACCACGGCTCCATCGAGCTGAAGGAGGGCGCCGCTGTAGAGGAGGGCGTGGTCATCCATACGCCCAGGGAGTTCACCAGTCGCTTCGGGATCCAGGCAACACTGGGACACGGGGCGATGTTCCACGGAGCAACGGTTGAAGATTTCGCCGTGATAGGGATGCGCGCCACCATCAGCAATAACGGATTTGTAGGAGAATGGGCTATTGTGGGGGAAGCGGGTCTGGTGAAGGAATTCCAGTCGGTGCCCCCGCGGGCTGTGGCGGTGGGTCAGCCTGTTCGAGTGATCGGAGAGGTCACGTCCGCACATCGTGAGAGGTGGCTGCGCGGCAAACAGGCCTATATGGCCTTTGTAGAACGTAACAAGAAAGCGCTTCACCTGATCGAGAAATAGGATTTTTTTTTCCATATACAGAGGAGACGGCAAGAGATGAAAGGAAAAGAGCATGAACCCAAAACACTTCAATCCTAGCGCATTTATTCGCATTCCCGTCGAACACCACCCTGAGCGCGTTTGCCTGACTTACCGCGGAAAAGCCTTTACTTATGCCGAAATCAACCGTCGAGCCAATCGCCTGGCCCACGCGCTGAAGAGTCAGGGAATCGAGCCGGGTGCGCGCGTGGCCACCCTTCAATACAACTGCAACCAGAGCTTCGAGCTTATCGTGGCCATGTGGAAGGCCGGAATTGTCATGGTTCCTCTCAACACGCGCGATTCAGCTCATCAGAACATCGCCATAATCGAGGACAGCGGCTCGAGCGCCCTGATCTTCGGCAACGAGTTCACGGATCAGGCACTGGAGATTAGGCGTCGGGCGGACCGGATGAAACTTTTCATTCGCCATGGAAATGACGCTGAGCCAGACGATTTCCTGATGGATTACGAGGCCCTGCTTGAGGCAGCACCCGAGCACGAACCCGACATCGACATGGAGGAGGATACCCTTTGCAGGATCAGCTACACATCAGGGACCACCGGTAAACCCCGAGGGGTCATGATGACTTATCGCAATCGCATCGCCCAGATCACAAATGTCTTCATGAATGCGGACCGGCTCATATCAAAGGACGAGGTGTTCCTTAACGTAGCGCCGTTGACCCACGCTGCCGGGTACTACGCCATTCCTTTCTACCTCAAGGGTGCCCGTCATGTCATCCTGGACAAGTTCGACACCACGTCTCTCCTGGAAACCATCGAGCGTGAAAAGGTGACGTGCACATTGCTGGTTCCCACTATGATCATTATGCTGATGGAAGACCCTTACCTGGAAAAGGCTGACCTGTCGAGCCTCAGGCGCATTTTTTACGGGACAGCGCCCATGCCGCTTGACAAGCTTCAGAAAGCACTGCGGATTTTCGGCCCCATCATGCGCCAGAACTACGGGCTCACAGAGTCTGTTCAGCCCCTGGCCTGCCTGACTCCGGAACAACACCTTGCCGACGAAACCGGAAAGGACTCCCAGCCCCTGAGTTCCACGGGTAAACGGGCTTTGGGAACGGAAATACGCATTGTGGACGAACAAGACCGTGACCTGCCGACAGGAGAAATCGGGGAAATCCTGCTTCGAAGCCCTCACATCTCGATAGGATATCACAACCTGCTCGAAGACACGTCTCAGACCTATAGAGGAGGCTGGCTTCACACCGGAGACCTGGGCAGGTTTGATCAGGCGGGTTTTCTTTACATAGTGGACAGGAAAAAAGACATGATCATAAGCGGCGGTTTCAATATCTACTCCCGTGAAGTGGAAATGAACCTGGACAGCCATCCCGCCGTGCTGGAATCCGCTATTATAGGCCTGCCAGACGAAAAATGGGGGGAGGTAATTGCGGCATTCGTGGTGATCAAAGCGGAATTCGAGCGGCCGACCCCCCAGGAATTGATCGACCACTGTATCGAGGAAGGACTTCCCAAATACAAGGCGCCCAAACTGATACATTTTTTAGACAGCCTGCCCAAAAACGAGAACAATAAAATAATAAAAAAGACATTAAAAGAGATGGCTTTAAGAAATAATGAAGGCTTGAATGCAGTGGAATCCGGGCGTTGATGTCTGGTTTTTAATCCAGCGAGCGCCCAAAAATCAATCCCTAAATCATCGAAGGAGGGAGAACATGAAGAAAAGCAGGATGTTGACCGCAGTACTAGTGGCAATGGCTTTGCTGGCCGGCACAGGCGTATGCACAACGCACGCGAAGGATGTCAGCGCGGTTCTTCGTGCAGGCGGCGGCGCCGTTGGGGGAGCCGGATTCGTAATGCTGACCGGCGTGGCAAAAATCGTGGGAAATGAGTACCCCAAAATGAGCATCACCGTAGTGCCCGGTGGTTGGGTGGGAAATATCTCGCGGGTGAATGTGAGGGAACTGGACCTGGCCAGCACATCCAACACCTTGTGCCAGATGGCTGAAAACCAGGAAAAACCCTTTGAAGACCCGCTCCCCAACGTGAGGTCTTTGTTCAATGTGCAGGACACCATGTACTACTTCATGTTCGCGAGGAAAGACTTCCCTGCGGACACGGTGGAAGAACTCATCGAAAAAAAGCTTCCTGCCCGCATGTGCACCCTCTCACCAGGATCGGTCACTGAAATGCAGTTTAACAGTGCACTGGCTTCCCAGGGTCTGTCCTGGGAAGATATCAAGGCATGGGGAGGAAAAGTCAACTTCGTCACCTGGGGTGACGCTGTTAACTTGGTGAAGGATGATCACGCGGACATCATATGCGCGGCGGCCCTGGGCAAGGCCGGGTGGGCCATGGAACTGGCAACGGTCCGTGACATGAAGGTCCTGGAGTGGGGCCCGGCGCTTCTCGAAGCCATTAACAAGCGTACAGGGACCAAAACCGCGGTCATGCCAGGCGGTCTGTACGAAGGAATAGACTACGAACGGAGATGCCCGGCCAGTTCGGGAGAAATCATCATCAATGCCGACGTCCCCAACGAAGTTGCCTATGCCATCGTGAAGGCCATGGCCGAAAACGACAAAGAGTATAGTGAACACCACGCGGCCTTCAAATCATTCAAGGCGGAAGGAATGGCAAAGGGCATGTATCTGCCCCTTCATCCGGGTGCCGAACAGTATTACCGGGAAATGGGCTACTTGGATTAACACAACCTGTCTCATGCCCCGACCCGAGAATGAGGGGCGGGGCATGAGCAACTTTTGAACCGAGAGGCGAGGCGGGTTTTATAACCGTTTTGAGACTTCAGCGATCCACTAGGCGGGAAGCGAGGTGACGAGGCATGCCGGAGACCATTTTCCAGAAGCCCAGAAATATCCTGTCGACAGCAAAACTGCTGGCCGCACTTATCGCGATTGCCATTTCCTGTTTTCATCTTTACACAGGGGCCTTCGGAATCATCGAAGCATACGGCATGCGAACGATACACCTCATGACCCTTTTGAGCCTGGCTTTTCTGTACTGGCCCGCCTCAAAAAAAGTGTCCCAGGAAAAGACCGTCTGGATCGATCTGCCCCTGGCCCTCCTCTGCATCGCGATTGATATCTATTTGATCGTGAACCACCAGAGGCTCACCACGCGGGAGTGGTATACCGGCCCCATGAACTCTTTTGATATAGCGTTCGGGTGGACCACAATGCTTCTGATTCTGGAGGCAACAAGGAGGGTCGCCGGTGCCGCACTTCCGATTGTTGCGCTTTGCTTCATAGGATATACGCTTTTGGGTCAATTCTTTCCTTATCCTTTTACAATAAGATCCCCTAATCTCCTTATTTTTATCGATCATATGTTTCTGACGCCTCACGCAATTTTCGGAGTGCCAGTCGGTGTTTCCGCCACTTTTGTCTTTCTGTTTATTATGTTTGCGGCTTTTCTGGACAAGACCGGAGCCGGAAAATTCATAATCGATTTCAGCATGTCGGCCGTCGGTTGGGCCACTGGCGGACCCGCCAAGGTGGGCGTGATAGCGAGCGCTATTTTCGGCACCATCACGGGCCATTCCGTGGCAAACGTTTATGGCACTGGCACGTTCACCATCCCGCTCATGAAAAGAATGGGCTATCGGCCCGAGTACGCCGGGGCCGTGGAGGCGGCCGCCTCCACAGGGGGGCAGATCATGCCTCCCATCATGGGAGCGGCGGCCTTCATAATCGCCGAGTTCATTGGAGTCTCGTATCTCACGATCGTGAAAGCGGCACTGCTACCGGCCCTACTGTACTTTGTTGCGGTTTTCACCGCCACTCACCTCGAAGCGCTCAAATTGGGCCTAAAAGCCCTGCCTAGGGCCGAATTGCCTCCCATGAAGGCTACACTGTTTTATGGGTTTCATTTTATAATACCCATATCCATACTTATCGGTGTATTAGTTATGGGATACACACCTTTTCGCGCCGCATTTTTAGCTATTATAGCACTTCTTGTTGTGGCCATGGCCCGAAAGAGCAGTCGCCTGGGGCCGATATCCTTCATCGAATCGCTAATTCAGGGGGCTAGGAACGGGGTGGTCATCGCTGTATGCTGCGCCTGTGCAGGCTTGGTGGTGGGCTGTCTCGACATTACGGGAGTAGGTATCAAATTTGTTGACATAATCATCATGGCTTCCGGAGGCATATTCCCTTTGATGCTTATCCTGGTTATGCTCGCGTCCCTTGTTCTGGGCATGGGCATCCCCACGGCGCCCGCTTACATCATCGTGGCGATGATTGCGGCCCCCTCCCTTATAACCATGGGGCTGGACCCAATTGTGGCGCACATGTTCGTGTTTTATTCGTGCCTCCTGTCCGCGATCACCCCCCCTGTAGCACTGGCGGCGTTTGCCGGCGCGGCCATAGCCGGAGCGAACGTAATGCGAACGGGGATAATCGCCGCCAAGCTCGGCTTCGTCAAATACATAGTCCCGTTCGTGTTTGCCTATAACGCCGCTCTTCTGATGCAGGGAAGCGCTATGTTTATTGTGCTCAGTTTCCTGACGGCTCTGGCAGGCACCATAGGGCTCTCCGCCTCGTTCGAAAGGTACCTTTTCACCAAGCTTAAACCGACGGCCCTGCTCATGATGCTCACAGGGAGCGTGCTCCTTCTCATCTCCAATCTGTACACGGACCTGGCAGGTAGTGTGATTCTGGCAGCGGCTGTGATCATGAACTACAGGGACAGGGGGGCGGTGCCGTCCCCGGCGGCGGCATAAATGTCGGTGGTTCCCTCACAGGGCACGCAACCCGGTAGACGGGACCGCGAAGAAAGGCTTTGCCTTTCACCGGCAAGACGAATGCTTGCCACAATGAACTGTGAACCCGGCGAACTTCAGGAAGGGGATTTTCTGCCGGCGCTCTGGCACCGGCTTTACTTTCTGCCTGAGGACCTAACTGATGGATTGGCCGAGGACGGACATCCTTACAGAGGCGATTTCATGCCTGCGGTGGAACCGCCCCTGCGCATGTTCGCCGGGTTCGACCTGGAGATCCTGCAGCCTCTTGTCATAGGGGAGCGCGCGCGCAAGGGCGAAGAGGTCACAAATATTGAAGAGAAACACGGCAGGAGCGGAAGGCTTGTATTCGTAACAGTATCGGCAATGATAGAAGGGGAGAAAGGCCCCGCGCTGAAGGAAAAGGAATTGTTCGTTTATAGGGAAGCAAGGCCGCCGGTCGGCCTGCCCGAAGCCGTAGAAGATCTTGCCCCTTGCGACTGGTGCATGGAAATCGAACTCAGGCCCACGCTGCTTTTCAGGTTCTCCGCCTTGACCTTCAACGCCCATCGCATCCACTACGACCGGGACTACGCTACGCGCCGGGAGGGCTATCCGGGCCTTGTGGTTCACGGTCCCCTGGTAGCCCTTTTCATGGCTGAACTCGTCCGGAGCAACAGCGGCGGCGCGGTGAAGCATTTTGCGTTTCGCCAGCGCGCGCCGGTCTTTGAGGGAGACACTCTTCGAATTACAGGCTCGTGTCGCCCCGGGGAGGGCGCAGAGTTCAGGGCCGTGAGGGGAGACGGTGTCCTCTCCGCCACTGGCCAATGCGTATTAGTCTGAATGCTAGAGAGGTTCTGTTTTGTTTCGACTGCACATATTGGGGGCGGGAACCCCGACCCCGTCAGCCAAACGATTCGGCACATGCTACATAGCTGCACTCGAAGACGGGCTCGTGATGTTCGACTGTGGTCCTGCGTCCACATACAAGATGGCCCTGATGGGCTTGAGGCCTACGAATGTCAGCCGTCTCTTTTTCAGTCACCACCACTTTGACCACAACGCGGATTACCCCTGCTTCCTGCTGAGCCGATGGGATCAGGCCGCGGACAAGTGCGAGGCTCTCAAGGTATACGGTCCGCCGCCCACGGCTCGCGTCACGGAAGCCCTCATCGGAACGAACGGGGCCTTTTACCCTGACTGGCAGGCCAGGGTGGAGCACCCAGGCAGCCTGGAGATCTTTCAGGCCAGGGGGGGAGAACTCCCCCGACGCCCTCCCGAGGTGGAGGTGCGGGAAATAAAGGCGGGCGATGTCGTAAGCGGGCAAGGGTGGCAGGTCCTGGCCGGCCGGGCCAGACACATCGACCCTTGGATGCCAACCCTGGCCTTTCGCCTGGAAGCTCGAGGCGTATCACTAACGATCACGAGCGACACCGGTGCATGTCAAGGCATAGTGGACCTGGCAAGGGGTTGCGATTACTTGTTGATCCATTGCTGGGATTTACAGGAAAGAATGCGACCCGCTGAAGCCGGCATGATCACGGGGACCACGGAAGCGGCTGAGACAGCCGTCAGGGCCGGGGCGAGAAAGCTTCTGCTGTCCCACATGGGCCCGCACCTGGATCAACCCGCCGCTCGCGGGAGAGCCGCGGACGACGTGGCCGGGATCTTCAAGGGAGAGGTCGAGTTCCTCGAAGAACTCACCACCTTGGTGCTGGAGTGATCCCCGCCTCTTTGCCCTTGACAACGGTAGGTTCAAGACGAGTGGTTTCCCTTCGCGCAGGACGTCTATGTCGATTTCGACCTGTTGATTTTATAGAAAGGATATGACGTCGCTTCACACGCCTCCGCTTTTCGCATATCAATGCGGAGCCTCCTGTATTCTCGTATCGCGGTCTGGTTTTCAGAGCATAACTCATGGAGTTTGGTGGCAACAAAGCGAAAGCCGAGGACGCTTGAGCCGGGGTCAAGGCCTTTTTAACATGCGGTATTCATTGCAAAACCCGAGCAAAGCGCCCGGAACGCCTTCAACATGCGTATGGGCGAGGCTGTACCAGATTTGTTCATCCACGTAGGTCGGCTTTTGTCCGCTCTTTCGGGCCGACTCGAAGTGCTCCAGGGCGGCCTGGAGCTTGTTTTCGATCCTGGGATAGTTGGTGTTGGCCAGCAGCCATTTGCCGCGAAGCAGGTGGGCAAACATATTGGTCGGTTCGGTGTTGAAAGATGCCTTAAAATAAGGGTCAATAGGGTAGCTTTTACCACTTTCGAATCCTAGGACGTAGTTGGCTTATCCGATGTGAGTGAGGGCATCGGCCTTAATACGGGGTTCCGCGGATCAGGCCCCACGCTACATGATCTTGATCAGCCGCTCGATAGCCTCTAATTGTTCTTAACTTGTCAGCGAATTGGTTCTCCGTAGGCGTTCCATGTTTTCCATCCCTTTCTCACTGACACGGCGGCCATGCTGGCGGGGTACGCCGGTACTATAATCAGATCGGAAAAGATGTTACAATGCTGGCGTTTGCAGGTGATGGCGGTACGGCGGATGTGGGATCTCAGTCATTGTCCGGTGCTGCCGAGAGGGGCGAGCAGATGATCTATATCTGCGTGGACAATGAAGGCTATATGAACACGGGTGTGCAGCGATCGAGCACCACACCATATGGGGCCTGGACATCCACTACGCCTGTGGGGACGAGGCTCCGGGGAAAGACCCGGGACGCAAAGCCTCTTCCCGTCATAATGGTCATGCACAACTGTGAGTATGTCGCCACCGCATCCACGGCCTTCATGGAGGACTACTACCATAAACTGGACAAAGCCCTTGAGGCTTCAAGGCGAGGTATGGCCTACATACACGTATTTTCGCCGTGTCCGACGGGTTGGCGGTTCCCTCCCGCCGAGTTGATTGAAGTGGGTCGAAAGGCTGTGGAAACCAACTTCTTTCCTCTCTGGGAGTTTGAGCTGGAGTCAGGCAAAATCCGGTTCACTCACTGTGTTCAAGACCCCAAACCGGTGGATGTATTTCTAGGCATGATCGGCAAATACCGGCACCTGGATCAGGACCAGAAAGCCTATATAAAGCGTAAGACAATAGAGAGGGTCAGATTGCTCCAGACACTGGCCGAAGGCGTACAAATCTAGATGAAGAAAGTATTCATGGAAGGACTCTGAAAGCACGCCGGGGCGTGCCTTAAGAGACCTTGGGAATAGGCTGAATCATGGACAATGAACCGCACGTAAACAAGAAGCTCCGTTCAAGGAGAGAAGTGTTGGGTACCCTCAGCCGGCTGGCCATGGGGCTGTGGGTCTTTCTGCCCTTTCGAATCCCGCGGGCAGAGGCTCGAGGCGTAAGCGGAGAGGAGGCTGTTATGAAACTGCCGCAACCACGGTTTGACCAGACTGCTTCTCTTGAAAAGGCTTTGAGAGAGCGAAGGACGGTCAGGTCATTCGGGGCGGACCCTTTGTCTATGGAGCAGGTATCCAGTTTGCTCTGGGCCGCCCAGGGCGTTACGGAGGAGAGGGGCTTCAAGAGGTCCGCGCCTTCGGCGGGGGCCCTTTATCCGATGGACGTCTATATCGCGGCCGGGGATCGGTCGGTGGATGGGCTCAACGCCGGGGTGTATCATTATCAGCCGAAGGACGGATCTCTCAAACGGATGTGGGACGGCGACGCCCGGAATGCACTGGCCCGGGCATCACTGGGGCAGATGTGGATGTCAAGGGCCCCCATCAACCTGGTGATCACAGCGGAGTACGCGAGAATATGCGGGAAATACGGTGACAGGGGGGTGCGCTATGCCATGATAGAAGCCGGCCATGTGGGGCAGAATATCTTTCTTGCAGCTGAGGCGCTTGGCCTCGGCGCCGGTATTGTGGGCGCATTCAGTGACCGCGAAGTGATTCGGGTGATGAAGATCCCGGGTTCCCACGAACCCCTCCTCATCATGCCGGTGGGCTACAAGGCCTGAGGCGAAATCCGCACCGGAACCTGTCGTCAGTCCTTTTCGCCGAATACCGCATGGCACGCCACCAGGTGACCGGTCTCGGCCGCTTTCAGCTCCGGAATCCTTCGGCGGCAGACATCCATGACGATCGGGCACCTTGTGTGGAAACGGCATCCCTCGGGTGGAGATGAGGGGCTGGGGACATCTCCTTTGAGTATGATGCGGTCCTTGGGCTTTTCAGGGTCCATAGAGGGAATGGCTGATATGAGCGCCTTTGAATACGGGTGGAGCGGCGAGGCGTAGAAGGCCTTTTTCGGGGCCTCTTCCACCAGTGTGCCCAGATACATGACTCCGACTCGATCGGACATGTGCTTCACAACGCTCAAGTCGTGGGATATGAAAAGAAAGGTCAATCCGAACTCTTCCTGAAGCCGCTCCATCAGGTTGATGATCTGGGACTGGATGGACACGTCCAGGGCCGATATGGGCTCGTCGGCCACGATAAACTGGGGGTTCAGGGCAAGGGCCCTTGCAATGACGAGGCGCTGGCGTTGCCCCCCGGAAAACTCGTGGGGGTAGCGGCGGTAATGGTAGCGGGCCAGACCGCAGACCTCCAGTACGTACTCCACCCTTTTCCTCCTCTCGGCCCCGGAGGCGATTCCATGGACCGTCAGGGCCTCGCCGATTGCTCCGCCCACGGTCTTGCGCGGGTTCAAGGAGCTGTAAGGGTCCTGGAAGACTATCTGCATCTCCCTGCGCAGGTTCCTGAGTTCCTGCCCGCCCATTGAGAAAACTTCTCTTCCCTTGTACAAGACCCTGCCTTCCGTAGGATCGAGCATCTTCAGGATGGTGTGCCCGATGGTGGATTTCCCGCAGCCCGATTCGCCCACAAGACCGTATGTCTCGCCGGGCAGGATCGAGAAGCTGACCCCGTCCACGGCCTTCACATAACCCTTGATCCTCGAGAAAACGCCCGTTCGAATGGGGAAGTACTTCTTGAGGTCCATAACCTGGATCATGGGGACGGGTGAGTTTTGTTCGGCCGCCGGGTTCATTCGGGCCCTCCCTGCCCGGTGTCGAGCTCCAAGGATTTTTTATGCAACCAGCATCTGACCAGGTGCCCGGGTCTTATGGCGACCTCAGGCGGTACTGAGTTCCGGCAGATATCCATGACACTCTCACAGCGTGGGTGGAACGGGCAGCCGGAAGGCATATGCAAGGGGTTGGGAACGGCTCCGGGAATGAATTCCAGGGTTTCCCGTTCATCTTCGATTTTGGGTTTGGAATTGAACAATGCGATGGTGTATGGGTGCTTCGGTTCCCGAAACAAGGTGACCACATCTGTGCTCTCCACGATCTTGCCGGCGTACATGACCACCACGTACTGAGCCATCTCGGCTATGACCCCGAGGTCGTGGGTGATAAACACTATGGCGGTGTTTATGGTGCGCTTGAGTTCCTTCATCAACTCCAGGATCTGGGCCTGTATGGTCACGTCCAGGGCCGTTGTGGGCTCGTCCGCGATCAGGAGCTTGGGGTTGCAGGAGAGTGCCATGGCTATCATGGCCCGCTGCCGCATCCCTCCGCTGAATCGGTGGGGGTATTCGTCCACTACGGCTTCAGGCCTGGGGATTCCCACCAGCTTGAGCATCTCGATGGTCTTTTCCCGGACCTGGGCCCTATCCAGCCCCTGGTGCAGCTCGATGGCCTCTCCGATCTGGTTCCCTATTGTGTAGACCGGATTGAGCGACGTCATGGGTTCCTGAAAGATCATAGCGATGTCATTGCCCCTGATGGCGCGCATGTCCTCGTCGTTGAGGGCTAGCAGATCCCGCCCTTCAAACAGGATCCGGCCGCCGACTATCTTCCCGGGCGGGTCCTGTATCAGCCGGAGGATGCTCAGGGACGCAACGCTCTTGCCGCAGCCGGACTCGCCCACAATCCCGACTACCTCTCCCGGCCTGACGGAAAAGGATACGTGGTCCACCGCCGTGACCACGCCGTCATCGGTGAAGAACCTGGTGACCAGGTCTTGGACTTGCAGCAGGTACTCCATTTGCACTCCGTCGGCCGAATCCGTTCAATAAATTTTGCAGGGCGTTCAGTACTTGCGGGACTTGGGATCCAGGGCATCCCGCAGCCCGTCGCCTAGAAGATTGAACCCAAGGACCATCAGAAAGATGGCCAGCCCGGGATATGTGGTGAGGTGGGGCGCAACCCGCATGTAGACCCGCCCCTTGGCCAGAATTGCTCCCCATTCCGGAAGCGGAGGCTGTGCTCCCAGGCCCAGAAATCCCAGGCCGGCCGCCCACAGGATGGAGGTGGCCACCTGAAAGGTGGACTGAACGATCACCGGGCCGAAGCAATTGGGCAGGATATGAAAGAAGATGATCGCCGCCTCACCGATACCAAGAGCCTTGGCGGCGGAAATGTAACCCATCTTCTTTATGGAAAGAACCGAACCGCGCACCAGCCTAGCATAGACCGGCACTGAAGCGATACCGGTGGCGATCATGACGTTCTCGACTCCCACACCCAGCACCGTTACGACAATGATCGCCAGGAGGATGCCGGGAAAGGCGATCATGATGTCGATCACCCTCTGGGCGAACAGGTCGAGCTTTCCGCCGAAATAGCCGGTCAATGCTCCTATGGGCACTCCCAGAACGAGACCTATGGCAACGGAGATCAACCCGATGATAAGAGAGATGCGTGCGCCGAACAGGATGCGGCTGAACAGGTCCCTGCCCAGTTCGTCGTTGCCCAGCAAGTGCTGGGCCGAGGGCTTGCTCAAGGCCTTTGCGAAATTCGTGGCTGTGGGATCGTACTTGGTGATCAGGGGAGCGAAGACGGCGCAGAGAATAAAAAGGACAATGATTAAGAGCCCCACCATGGCGATTCTGTTCTTGCGCAGGTGCCGCAGCACCGCCCTCAGTTCGCTTTCCGAGTGATCCGTCAAATCCTGGGTCTTTAAGGCCGTGGTCTCTTGCGCGCCTGTCATGGGTTACTCGCTTTCCCGGGACAGATAGCTGATACGGGGGTCGAGAAATGCGTAGATGAGATCCACCACAAGGTTGATGAGCACAAAACTGAAGGCCAGTACCAGGACAGCCCCCTGAACCACAGGGTAGTCGCGGGCCAGGATGGAATCGACAAGCAGGCGGCCGACCCCGGGCCACGCAAAGACCGTCTCTGTCAGAACAGCCCCGCCCAGGAGTATGCCGAACTGAAGACCCATTATGGTTACGACGGGGATCAACGCGTTTTTGAGTGCGTGCTTGTAAACAATCACTTTCTCGGCCAGGCCCTTTGACCGGGCCGTGGTGATGAAATCCTGCCTCAGCACCTCGAGCATGCTCGATCTGGTAATTCGCGCGATCAATCCGGCCGAGGCCATGCCAAGGGTCATTGAAGGGAGTATGAAGTGAAGGAACGTACCCCGGCCGGTGGAGGGAAGCCATCCCAGGTGGACCGAGAAGAGGAGCTGCAGCATCAGGGCCAGCCAGAACACGGGCGCAGCCACCCCGAAAAGGGCCACCAGCATGCTTATGTTGTCGAAGAGCGAGTAACGCTTTGTGGCGGATATGATCCCCGCTGTAATGCCCACTACCGATGCAATGAGCAGGGCGATGAGGGTCAGCTCGATTGTGCGGGGGAACCGTTCTTTCAGTTCCACAATCACAGGCCTGCGTGTCAAGGTGGAGTTGCCGAGGTCCCCTTGAACCAGTTTGAGTACAAAGATACCATACTGGACCGGAAGGCTCCGATCCAGGTGCAGCTCCTTACGGATTTCCTCGATGTATTCCGGGGTCGCTTGAACCCCGGCCAGAGCTACGGCAGGATCCCCGGGGATAAGTCTGATAATCAGGAAAATCAGAATGGATACACCGATGACCACCGGCACCGTGAGCAGCAGACGTCGGATAATGTAACTGTACACGCGTTCACCTTGGAAACAGGGGACCTGAAGAACCCGCCTTCATGAATCCGTGGTGGCAGGTATGACGCGCCGGCCTGGCGCGAAGGGCCCATGCCGGCCTCCAAGGCCGGCATGGGCCAAGCTCGGAAAAAAGGGGTTACTCTACGTATGCATCCCACGCGAAAATGTTTTCCAGCGGGTGATGAATCAACCCCTTGACATTGCTGCGCACTGCATTGATCTGACCTTCGTTGTGCAGGTAGAGCCATGGTGCGTCGTTCCAGATCAACTGAATCGCCTCTTTGTACATCCCGTCCCTATCCTTGCGATCAGGTGTGACGCGGGCGGTCTGCAGGAGTTCGTCCACCTTGTCGTTCTTGTAATACGATACATTCCAGCCGCCCATGGGCCACTGGGACGAGTGGAGCAGGGCATAAAGGCCGTAGTCGGCATCAAGGGTTACACAGCCCCATCCCAGCATGTACATCTTGTGCTGGGCTTCCTCGACCGGCTTGCGCACGAAACCGAGGTAGGTGGCCCACTCCATGGTCTGGAGTTCGAGTTCGATACCCACTTCCTTCACCATGGCCTGGACTGCCTCGGCAATTGTGGAATCCATCAGGTATCTTCCCGTGGGATGGTGGAAGACAGCCTTGAAACCGTCGGGGTATCCAGCCTCGGCAAGGAGTTTCTTGGCCTTTTCCGGGTTGTACTCGTAAGGTCCGGCCTTGGTGTAGCCGAACACGGACGGGACAACAGGCGCCGTGGAGACCTCGCCCACTCCGCCGAGAATGGTCTTGATGAGGGCTTCTTTGTCAACCGCATGGTTCATGGCCTGCCGGACCTTGGGGTTGTTGAAGGGCTCCGCCTGGGCGTTGAATCCGATGTAGATAACCCGGACGCTTGACGCTTTGACCACGTCGATGTTCGGGTTGGAGTCGAGCCTCTGAGCGTCCATGGGGGGAACACGCATAATGGCGTGGGCCTCGCCTGTCTCCAGCATCACTACACGGGCGGCGTCTTCAGGGACGAACTTGAATGTCAGCTTCTTTATCTTGGGGACCCCTCCCCAGTAATCTGGGTTTGCCTCAAGCACGATGTGCTCGCCCCGGACCCATTTTGCAACCTTGAAAGGCCCGGTCCCCACTATTACATCCGTGGCCTTGCCCTTTTCCAGGCCCTCCAGGGATTTGGGGCTCAGCATGCCTATGAAGGAGTGTGACAGGTGGGCGGTAATGGGTGCGAAGGGACGGTTCATGGTGAGTCGGACCGTGTGGTCGTCCACCGCTTCGATACCCGTGATCTCGCTCAGCAGAAAGCGGTAAGGCGCTTTGCTGTCCGGATCGAGAAACCGATCCAGGTTCACCTTTACCGCTTGGGCGTTAAAGGGAGTGCCGTCGTGGAACTTCACTCCCTTTCTCAGGTTGAGGGTCCAGGACAACCCGTCCTCAGACGCTTTCCAGGACTCCACCAGGGAGGGCTTCAGGGTCCCGTCGGCACCCATGTAGATCAGGGGCTGATGAATGTGTTCTCCTACTGTGGCAGCGGGAGCGGACGCCATTTGAATAGGATCCAGGGATTCGGGCTGGGCCCCTATGGCTATGACCAGCTCCTGCTTTGCCGCCTCGGCGCTTTGCGCGAAAACGCCGCACAGAGAAAAGACCGCCAGCAATGCAACCGTAATCAAGAGTCTCTTTTCCTTCATGTTCTCCTCCTT
>CAYVDE010000042.1:0-22412 GCA_964450535.1 uncultured Desulfobacterales bacterium | reverse complement strand
GTATGGCCGGTGTTCCCAAGGAAAAGCAGGCCGAAGAGGGAATCAAGATCGCCGTTGAGAGCATGCAGCGCTTGAAGGAAGTCAAAGGCGTAAGCGGGTTTCACATCATGGCCATCGAGTGGGAGCAGAAGGTCCCGGAGATCGTGGAGCAGGCGGGACTTCTCCCCAGACCCGAGATGTGATACAATAATTTCGAAGGAGACAAAAAATGACGGACAAGCAACTCATTCTCGTGGTGGACGACGATCCGGACCTGGTGGAAGCCGTTTCCATGAAACTGGAGAGCAAGGGTTTTCGGGTCGCCAAGGCCTATGACGGTGTTCAGGCGTGGGACAAAATCAAGGAGGAACGGCCGAAACTCGTGATACTCGATGTGATGATGCCGAACAAAAACGGGTATCAGTTGTGCGATGAAATCAAGAAGGACCCCGACTACAAGGACATCACCATAGTCCTTCTCACCGCGGTGGGTGAGGCCGTAACCACGACAAGATACATGCACCGGGACGGTATCACCACCCTGGCGGATGATTTCATACCCAAGCCCATCGACCTTGACAAGCTGATGGACATCGTCGACTCCTACGCCTCATAGCCGGCGTCCCTGTCCTGCGCTGTGCCGGTCGGCGGTCGCGGAAGGTGGAAAAGATTCGTATCGAGGGAATCAAGTTGAGCGGGGAGCTCGCTCTGGTGAACCTGGCGAGCCACCCGCGACCCCAGCACGCCCTGTCCCGGGTGTGCAGGCTCCTTGCGTTGAATCATATCAATATCCCCTTCATTTCCGCGATCTGCTGCAGCGACCGCTCCCGGGCCTCCTGCTGTGTGGAAATAGAGGAGTATGCTCGAGCAAGGGCGCTCATTGACGAAGATCCGGACCTGGTAGGGCATGTCGAAGTCATTCCGTCAGTCGGCCTCCTGTCGGTCTTCCCACATCAGTTCAGCCTTCGGACTCTCGGATTTTCCCTTCATGCGCTGGGGAAGGCGGGGCTTACCATACACGGGCTGACCTCATCCCTGGCCCCCCTTACCTTTATAATGGACCACGCCGTTCTAGACGAGGCGGCTACCGCGCTTCAGGTGTTCTTCGAATTGCCGCCCAACCAGAAACCGTTTCGTGCCCATTTCCAAGTCAAGCAGAGCCCGGTCAGGCGTAAGGATGAGCCTCCGGAAAAACTTTAGCATGTCCCCGGCACCCGGACCGGCAGGATGAGCCCCCGGAACACAGCGGAGGTAAAAAGGTGGAGACCGTCGCCGTCTACTGGGAAGACAAGATCAAGACCTACGGGTTCAGCGAGGTCACAGGGCTCGCCCTGATCCAGTGGAGCGTATCATCTGAAGGACTCTCGATCCTGGGATCCGGCATACACGACATGGGGGAATCCGACATGGGGATGCTCCTGGTCCTGGGCCAGGGCCTTATAAGCAATTCCATGGAATTCGGTCTCCTTGTCGAGCGGCGATGGGAGGATGAAACCATCCGGCGACTGAAGAATATTCCGGGAAATACAGCGCCCGAAAACGTTTCGAGCCGGTCCCCCGCCGGTCTGATTCATTTTTACGGGCCGCATTTCGGGGACCGTTACGGCATTGCCGACGCGGCGCTGAGGACGCTTACGGACTTTGGCGTCCCGATTCTGGCGATCAGTTGCTCAGCCTCCTCCATATACCTGGTTCTGTCCGAAGCATTGATGGAAAAGGCCAGGAAGGCATTGTCAAAAGCCTTTCTGCGACCCGAGCGCTGATCCCCGAAAATCCCACGGAGATGTGAGACAACACGCCCAGAGGAGCAGATAAGAATGACGGGAAAGCGCGACAAGATCGCCGAGGAGAAGGACTGGAGAATGCGGGTCTTTGACTCACTCTCCTTCCCCACCCTCATCCTCAATCCCGACAAGACCATCATGAATGTCAACCAGGTCTTTATCGAGAAGTTCGGCCCTATTGAAGGCATCGTCGGCAAGAAGTGCTACGAGCTGTTTTACAAATCCGACGAGCCCTGCATTGTGCACCGATGCCCGCTAAACCAGGTGATAGTGGACGGCAAGCCACGGAGCCTCGTGATGCGCTCGTCGTTCGGCGGAGGCAGAGAGCGCTGGGAAGACCGCGTCTTCTCACCCATCCTGAACGAGGAGGGGCGGGTCCTCTACATCATGGAGAGCATTCGGGACGTCACCAGGCTCAAGATCCTGGAGAAGGAACTCCGGGAGACCAAGGAGTTCTTCGAAGGCGTGCTCCAGAGTTCACCCAGCGCGATCGTGGCGGCGAATCGGGCCGGGGAGATTCTGTTCATGAACTGGGCCGCGGAAGACCTGTTCGGTTATCGCATGGAAGAAGTCCTGGGTAAGATGAATGTTGAGCAGGTGTATACCCCGGGGAAGGCCCGTGAGATCATGCGGATGCTCCGGGACGAATCGGTCGGGGAAAAAGGGAAGATACCCCCCACCAAGGTCAATATCATCGATTCGTCCGGCGAACTGATTCCCGTCGAGATGACGGCGGCCATCATTTATGAAGGCGAGGAAGAGGTGGCCACCATGGGGATCTACAACGACCTCAGGGAGCGACTTGCCGTTGAGCGGAAGCTGAAGGAGACCCAGAACCGCTTGATGCATTCCGAGAAGATGGCCTCCCTGGGGCAGCTTGCAGCAGGCGTCGCCCACGAACTCAATAATCCCCTGACCGGCATACTTCTCTACCTCAACATGGTGCTCGAGCGGCTCGATGCGGAAAACGAGTACAGGGAGGACCTGGAGTGCGTTCTCGAGGATGCCAACCGGTGCAAGAACATCATCAAGGACCTGCTGGCCTACAGCCGCCAGGCGGCGCCGGAAAAGGAGGTGTTTCAGGTCAACTCCCTTGTGGAGCAGGGTCTGAGCCTCATTCGCGACCAAAAGCTGTTCATCAACATGGCTGTCAATAGAGAGCTTTCCGAGGATATGATGCTGATTCACGCGGACAAGAATCAGCTGAGTCAGGTCATCATAAACGTGGTTATAAATGCTATTGACGCGATGGAAAGAAGAGGGACCCTGACGTTTCGCACCTATCGGAACAAACCGGCCAGAAAGGTATATGTGGAGATCGCGGACACCGGGAGCGGGATTCCGGAGGAAAACGTATCCAAGGTGTTTGACCCTTTTTACACCACCAAGGGCGCAGGAAAGGGAACGGGCCTGGGCCTGAGCACGGCCTACGGAATAGTGAAAGAGAACGGGGGTGAAATATCCATCAAGGAGACAGGACCTGAAGGCACGACCTTTTTGATCGAACTCCCCCTCTTTGTCCCTGAAAACGGCGACCAGGAATCGTGAGTTGAAATGAGCCCGGGCAACGGCCTTTTGTCAGCCCGGCCTGAGCAAGAACAAACTTGGAGCTTCATACCCCCTGCTCATTCATGACTTACTTATGGGAAAAGGAAACAGCACGGTGAAAGAAAAACTTATGAACTACACCCCCTTTCATCCCCGCATTCTCGTTATCGACGACGAAAAGCGGATCCGGGACGGCTGTTACAAGGTGCTGACCGGGGAGGGGTTCGAGGTGGCCCGGGCCGAAGACGGCAGGCGCGGCATCGAGATGATCGAAGACGCCCACTACGATATCATATTGCTGGATTTGATGATGCCCGGCCTTTCCGGTTTCGATGTCCTGGCACACGTAAAGTCCCTACATCCGGACACCGTGATTATTGTGATATCCGGGTATGCAACGGTCGAGCACTCTATCGAGTCGATGAAAAAGGGGGCGTTCGATTTCATCCCCAAGCCGTTCGCGCCTGACCAGCTGAGACTGATAGTCTATAAGGCCATGGAGTATACCCGAACGCTGCAGGACATCGCCCACGAGAAGTCCCGGATCCGGGTCCTAGTCAACCAGCTCGACAGCGGGGTCATGGCCACGGACGTCAACAAGAAGGTGGCTTTGGCCAACCCGGCCTTTCTGAAGATGATGCGCTATCACGGGGAACCGGTGATAGGACTCAGTGTAGCCTCCTGTGTCCACGACGAACGGCTGATGGAGATGATCGATCAGGCCCTGGCCATGCCGGAAGACCGGTTCGTAGAGCTGACCGAGGAGCTTAGCTTCGAGGCCAACGGAGATGACCAGGAATTGATCCTGGGGGCATGCTGCGTCCCATTCCGTGATCGGCTCGGCCGCAACCTGGGTGCCCTCACCCTGCTTCACGACATCACGGCCCTCAAGAAAATGGACCGAACAAAATCCGACTTCGTGTCCATGGTGGCCCACGAGATCAGGAGCCCCATGAACTCGGTGCTGGCCCAGCTCAAGGTGATTATGGACGGACTGGCCGGAGAGGTCACCGAAAAGCAGAAAGAGATACTGGATCGGGCCTCCCAGAGAATCACCGCACTCACAGACCTGTCATCGGAGCTCCTGGACCTTGCCAAGATAGAGTCCGGTCTCATCACCCAGGAAAAGGAGACCCTGGACATGGCCGCGCTCCTGGCCGACCAGACGGCCTTTCACGAGGCCAAGGCACAAAAGAAGAATATCCGCCTTGAGCTGGCGCCCCTGCCTGACTTGCCGCCTGTGGTGGCAAACCGGCCCAACATGGAAGAGGTACTCTCAAACCTTATCACCAACGCCATTCACTATACTCCCGAGGGCGGGCAAGTAACTGTTTCGGCCCGTGCCGAAGGGCACTACCTGCGCGTAAGCGTCCAGGACACGGGCTTTGGGATTGCCAAGGAGGAGCTCGATAAAATATTCAACCGGTTCTACCGGGTCAAGAACGAGAAGACCATGTTCATTACCGGCACCGGGCTGGGGCTGCCCATAGTCAAGAGCATTCTGGAGGCCCACAACGGACAGATCCGCGTCGAAAGCGAGCTCGACAAGGGAAGCACCTTCCACTGCTACCTGCCGCTCACCGGGCAGGAAGGGTGAGAGGAATGACGATTCTTGATCTCGAAAAGGCGGATCCGTTTTTCAGGGATGAACTGCTGCGACAGCCTGAAGGCAGATTGTTTACAGCCTGTTTGGCCTGCAGGACGTGTTCTTCCAGTTGTCCTATCAGGGCTGTAAACAGGAATTTCGATCCCGCCGGAATCATTCGCATGGCTGTGTATGGATTCAAAGACGAGATCCTGGCAAGTGATTATCTATGGCTCTGCTCCGGCTGCTACACATGCCAGGAGAGCTGCCCGCAGGGTGTGCGCATTACCGAGTTCATTACTCTCCTGAAAAACAAAGCGGTTCAGGCCGGGCATATGCCCACAGGGATCCGTGCGCAGCAGGATGTTGTGAAAAAGGAGGGGCGCATCTATCCCCTGGACGATTTTGACAACAAGAAACGGAAGAAAGCCGGCCTCCCTGTGCTGCCCACCCACTGCGACACAGCCGGACGGCTCTTTCCGTGAGACGTGATGACGCCGAACCGGCTGGTCACAAACACAGGTTCTATCGACGAGCCACGAACACGAATCACGTTTATTTCGCCATGATCCGTCAGCAACCTGTAATTCAGTCCTTTGAGCGAGGGTTGTGAAGAGTATCCAAACGGCCTTTGACAAAGACTATGACCTTCCGGTCCTTTACCTCACCCAGGTCTTGGGCCTGGCAATGGGTTTTGACCGAAAGGAACTGGGGCTCAACATGAATGTGGTCAAGACCCGGGACCTGCTTGCGGCATACGGTTTTCCCCCGCCTTACTGAAGCGTGTAATACGGAACCCGGTCCTTGTAAATTCTGGAAATCATACCCTCGTCTGAAAGGTCCTTGAGGCAATTCAACACACGTTGCTTCTCCTCCCGAATCGAGTCCACAATATCGGTCAGGTGTAGAATTCTGGATTCACGTCTTAGGAAATTGAAAACCCGCATTCGCAGGAACTCCTCTTTTACCACGTCCGTCAAGGTCTCATCATAGGCAAGTGCGTTACGCTGGTCCGTGGGATACGTGGTCTCCCAGGGCCGTCTCAGACTGGCGCCCAGGACCCACCGTACCCGCGGCGTCCTGAGAGTGTCGTACATGTCGTTCAGCTTGGCTATGGTCTCCGCGTCATCAGGAATTGGACCCAGTTCGTCGATTATCGACACAAATCTGTCCACGGTTCTAGCCAGTTGTTCCGGGTGATTCAGGTCCAGGTGGGCCAGGGCTATGCGGTCACGATCCAGACCTATGAGCGACAGCAGCTTTTTGACAAGCAGCACACGGCTCCACGTGTGGTCCAATCCGTAACTGTGGTGGCACTCCTCAGGAGGACACCCCAAAAGCAACAGGCCGTTGGCCCCGTCCCGAAAGGCCCGGCCCATGACCGTGGCGTCCAGCTGGCCGATACAATCCACCTCCAGGAGGTGGAATCTCGTGTTGTACTGAATCCCGCGCACTCCGGCATTGTCCGCTGCGGCACCTCCGCCCCAGCGGCAACCGAAGCCCATGACCTCGTTTTCTGCCAGCTCCCGGGCCAGCACCGACACGCGGGCTTCCCTCTGTGTAGTGGTGTTGTTCTGCAAAACGAGGGCGTGGTAAGGACAGGCGGCGGCGCATGTTCCCCCGCCCGTGCACGTCATGGGATCAACCACGCGTGGAATGCCTCCTCCCTTGCCTTCCACGGGCGCAATCCCGCCGCAATCACAGATCTCTTTGCACAACCCGCATCCAATGCACTTCTCGGGATCCACCATGCAGACCATTCTCGGGGCGTATAACTCACCGGATACGGCCTCCTGGATTATCTCAGCGGTCTTATGGGCGGCACGGCGCCCCTGACGAAGGGTTTCGCGAAGGTCGCACGGCAGCCTGGCGGAGCCGGCCAGGAATTTCTCTTCCATACCCACCTGCTCCGGACGCACCATCTGGGGGTTGCGCTCCAGGAACTCTTCTCCGTGGACATGGAGCCCCAGAATCCGGGCCACCTTGAGCTGTTCCAGCCCCGGGTGGCGCCTTGGAGAAAGCACGAGCTGCTTCCATGAGAGCTCGCGCTCCAACTGGCTTCCGGGCTCATTGTAGGTGATGTAGCCGTCCTGCACCGTGGGACGGACACTACCGTCATAGGGGACCCACCGGATGTTATCCCGGCGGGCCCTTGCCCTCTCCTCGGCATTCAAGGGCGGGGCTATCCGGTCGTTATAAAGTATCGTCAGTTCGGACTTTTTGTTGTTCTCCCTGAAATAGACGGCCATGTTCCACGCCGTTCGCGCGGAGAGGGCGGCGTAGTCGGGCTGGTCGGTCTCCTGGTCGTTAATCCAGAAGACGACCGGATGGGCCGGAACGCCGTGGAGCCAGATGTGCTCTTCCATTTCCGTGTGGCAGAGCACTCGCTTGCCGTCATGACCGAAATCGGTCCCCTGGTTGAGCATTTCACCGTCCAGGGCCGCGATAATGGCCCCGGCCTTGTAAATCCTCGGGGGTTGATTCCCCTCAGCGCTGAAGGTTACGGTGTAGTTTCCCACCGTCCCCATCACCTCCTCCAGTTCACCGACCGAGATCCTCCTGATTTGAGGGTTCTCCTCGACCTCGGTCATGATCTTCATCAATCGATCGTGGTAACGGCGCTCCCCCGGGTATCTCTCGTGAAGGATCCGTATCTCGTCCTCGATGTCCTCTGTGTACACTGCCATCACCACCTCTATTCCCGCGTGTGCGAGTTCTTGGGCGGCGGAATAGGTCGCAATGCCCCCGCCCAGGATCATGACAGGCCCGTCGATATTGACCTTCTGCTTTGGAGAGGGGACCAGGGCCTTGAGCCCGGCAGCCGAAGCCTGAATCAGCTTGGCGCCTTTGACGGCCAGATCACCGGGTTCGCCCTCATTGACCGAAGCTACGTGATCCCTGAGGTTGATCATATCTATCTGCCCTTCCTGCAGGCCTAAGTCCGCCAAGCCTCTCTCGAACTTCTTGAGAAGGATGCGCCTGGCACAACCGGCCACTATCAAACGGGATATGCCGTTGCGCCCCACCGCCTCCCGAATCTCGGAGAGCCCGGGCCGTTCGCAGGAGTAAGGCAGTATCTGTACGTGATCCACCAGCGGAGAGTCTTCGAGGATTTCCTGCAGGCGCGACAGGTCCACCTTGCCCTCGATCCGATCCCCGCACTCGCACAGGAAGACCCCGACCGCGTCCTCTTTGATGGATTTAACTTTCGAACTCTTTTGCTTTTTCATTTGATACCTCCCTAGTGGGCGAAGCCACGCCCGGTCCGCTCTGCGACATCGCCTCTCACCTTGTCCAGGCGTTCCTGCATGGCGCCGGTGGGACATACCGTTACACAGGAACCACATGCTATACATGCCTGATTGGGAACCATATACGGAGTGGCCACGTGCTTGTGCACCCCTCTCGATCCAAAGGAAATGGCGCGAACGCCCACCACCTCATCGCACACCCGCACACACAATCCGCACAGAAGGCACTGCTCCTTCGGATCCTTCACCCTGAACCGGCTTTCCCGGATCCCATACTCCGCAGCCAGTGCTCGGATCTCCTTGGCAGCCGGGCACTCGGCCAGGAGCATCTCAAGTATCCACCGGCGGACGTTCATCACGCGCTCCGAGCGGGTCTGAATCTCTAAACCCTCCCAGGGAGGATACATGCAGGAGATGACCACCTTGGACCAGTCCCCCTGCTTTGCCTCCACCACGCACAGGCGGCACGCACCGCTGGGCTTGACAGCTTCGTGGTGGCAAAGTGTGGGGATGGGAATACGGTAATGCCTGGCCGTGTCCAGGACCGTCCAGCCTTCCTCGGCTTCGACCGCTTTTCCGTCGATGGTGAAATGGATCTTGCCGTTGTTTTCTGCTTTTTCTCCACTCATGATATCCCTCGTTATTCCACGATTACCGCCCCGAACTTGCAGGATTCCATACACATGCCGCAGCGGATGCATTGAGTCTGATCAATAATGTGAGGCTCTTTCTTTTCTCCTGTGATGCACTGCTGGGGGCAGGCACGGGCGCAGGTTCCGCATCCGGTGCAGGCCTCTGGATCGATCCGGTAGGTGATCAGGTCCTTGCAGACCCCTGCCGGGCACTTGTGATCCCTTATGTGAGCCTCATATTCCTCGGCGAAATACCTGATCGTGGTGAGGACGGGGTTTGGCGCACTGCCCCCCAGGGCGCACAGCGATCCGTCCTGGACCGCCCGGGCGAGGCTTTTCACCTCTTCCAGGTCTTCAAGCCGCCCCTTCCCGGCCGCAAAATCGTCCAGAAACTGGAGCATGGCCTTGAGGCCCAGGCGGCAGGGGAGGCACTTTCCACATGACTCGTCCTCCAGGAACCGCAGGAAGTAGCGGGCCACATCCACCACACAGTCCTTGTCGTCCATGACGATCATCCCGCCCGATCCCATCATGGATCCGGCCTTTGTCAGGGAATCATAGTCCACCGGCGTACCCGCCAGTTCATAGGGAATGCAGCCGCCGGACGGCCCCCCCGTCTGAACGGCCTTGAAGTGGTCCTGCCCGGGGACACCGCCCCCTATCTTTTCAATCAGGTCACCCAGGGGCATGCCCATTGGTATCTCGACCAGCCCCACGTTGTTCACCTTGCCCACCAGGGAAAACACCTTGGTGCCCGTGCTGTGCGGAACGCCCAGCTTGGAGTACCAATCCGCCCCTTTTTCTATGATGAGCGGGACATTGCACCAGGTCTCGACATTGTTAAGGACCGTGGGTTTTCCCCACAAGCCCTCTTCTGCGGAACGCACGTACTTCGGCCTGGGTTCGCCGGCCCGCCCCTCGATGGAGGTGAACAAGGCCGTGGACTCCCCGCACACGAAAGCCCCCGCCCCCCGGTTGATCTGCACATCGAAGGAAAACCCGCTACCCAGGATGTTTTCTCCCAGAAGCCCCAGCTCCCGCGCCTGTGCCATGGCTATGTTCAAATGCTCGATGGCGAGGGGATACTCGGTCCTGACATACATGAAACCCTGATGGGCGCCCATGGCATAGGCCCCGATGATGACCCCTTCCAGCAGCGCATGGGGATCCCCTTCCATCAGCGCACAATCCATGAATGCCCCGGGGTCGCCCTCATCTCCGTTAACCACCACGTAAATGGGTTCGTTCTTTTTCTTTGCCGCCTTGATGGCGGTCTGCCACTTGCGGCCTGTGGGAAATCCTGCCCCTCCCCGCCCCCTGAGTCCGGAGGCCTCCACCTCTGCGACCACCTCCTCCGGGGCCATGCCGGTCAAGACCTTGGCCAGGCCCTTGTACCCGCCGGCCGCGATGCTGTCCCTGATATCCATAGGATCGATGGTCCCGATGCGACGCATGACCATCTTTTGCTGGTGTTTGTAAAAAGGTATATCTTCCTGATGAGCGACAGGCTCCTCCGTCTTGGGATCCTTGTATAGCAGGCGCTCCAACGGTTTTCCTTCCACCAGGCTTGTCTGCACTATCTCTTCTGCATCTTCCGGTTTCACGTGCTGGTAGAAAATACCCGATGGCTGAAGGATAACCAGAGGGCCGCGGGAACAGAAGCCCGGGCATCCCGTGGCCTTGATCTCCGGGACCACCGCCGCGTCAAGTTTTGCCGCTGCAATTGCCTCGCGCAGGGCCTCGGCCACCTTGGGGCTGCCATTGGCTCGGCAACCGGTACCGTGACAGACGGTGATGAAAGGCCTATCAGGATCTTTCTCCGCCAACAGTTTTTCGCGATAGGATTCGAGTGCTTCCACCGATTCCAGTCGATGACTCAACTCTTCAGCCGTACTGATACTGGCCATATTGGTCCTCCTTATTCCGCGGCAAGCCTCTTGACAGTCTTTTTCAGTTTACTGGAGGTCGCCCTGGTCATGTATTCACCGTCAATCACAGCCACAGGCGAGATGGCGCAGGCGCCCAGGCAGTTGACGATGTCCAATGAAAACTTGAGGTCCGGCGTGGTCTCTTCGGGTCCGATTCCCAGGTCCCGCGTCAAGCCCTCCACCAGGCGTTGCCCTCCCTTCAGGTGGCACGCCGTACCCAGGCACACCTTTATCTCGTGCTCCCCACGCGGCTCGAGGCTGAAGGACTTGTAAAACGTGGCCACAGCCCAGGCCTGTGTTATGGGGACCCCCAGGTGATCGCAGATCAGTCTCAGGTTTTCCTCGGAGATGTAGTTGTATTCGGCCTGCACGTCCTGCAACAGGGCGATAAGATAGCGAGGCTCCTCCGGATACCTCTCCAAGATCGTGTCAATGTCTATCCCTTGCGGTTTCACGAATTTGATCCTTTCTATACAATGAAGGGTTTCACAATCCATGTTCAGGTGGTAAAGCAGCCTTCGCGCCGGATTTAGAGCAACAGGCGTGCCACACAGACAAGCCTTTGATATTGTTGTTTTTTCAACAAACAGGCCATTGAACGCGCGGGACCTTTTTGTTTCAACGCTGAAACATTCAGCCAGCATGAAACATTCAATTAATTGAATATATTAGTTTTATGTGGATTAACCTAGAAATTTGTTTCAACCAGCATGTCTCAAGCAAAACGAAACGCGAAGAATGACAGTCCAGTTTGGTTTCTTCGGGAAGGGAGTTGATACTCCGGCCTGTTTCACACAAGACCGTGTGTTTTCATCTTCCTCCAAAGGGTGCTTCGGCTGATGCCCAACTGGTATGCAGCGGTTGAACGACGCCCGCCGGCCTTTTCCAGGGCACGCTGGATGGTGATACTTTCATCCTCCCAGCCGTCGGCTGCAGGGGCTTGAACCGCCTCATTCGTTGTGGACTCCTGGGACGCATCCAGCTCAGGCAGGTGTGAGAGTGTTATGATCGGCCCTTTCACAAAGACAAAGGCGTATTCTATGGCATGTTTCAGCTCTCGAACATTTCCGGGCCAGGCATACCTGCGCATGAGCCGGAGGGCCTTCGGATCCACACCACGCACGCCTTTGCCGTACATATTGTTGAAGACCTCCAGAAAGTGCTCAATCAGGATCGGGATGTCCGAAACCCTTTCCCTCAAGGGAGGTATGGACATGGGCACAGTGCGCAACCGGTAAAACAGGTCCTCTCGGAACCGCCCCTTCTTGACAAGTTCAGACAGGCTCTTGTTTGAGGCGGCGATGATACGCGAATCCAGGCGGATGGGTCTTGTTCCGCCGACCCTCTCAAAGACCCGTTCTTCGAGCACGCGAAGGAGCTTTATCTGGATCTCCGGCTTGATTTCTCCGATTTCATCGAGAAACAGGGTTCCGCCCTTTGCCAGCTCGAAACGACCTACTTTGTTGTTTGCCGCTCCGGTAAAGGCCGCCTTGACATGGCCGAACAGCTCGGATTCCAGAAGAGTCTCGGCCAGGGCCGAGCAGTTTACCGCGACAAAAGGACCTTGGGATCGAGGCCCCCTGGCATGGATGGCCTTGGCGATCAACTCCTTTCCGGTGCCGGATTCCCCTTCTATCATAACAGTGGCCTCCGAGGCGGCCACGTCGGGAATCATGTTCAGCACCTTTTGCAGCTCCGGGCTCCGGCCCACGATGTGTGCATGTTCCTCCCCTACCGAGGTCCCTTCGGCCCGCGGGTCTGAGAGGCGGGCAATCGGACGAAAGGTCTCCACGGCCCCGATCACCAGACCGTGCTTGTTCTTCAAGACCGATGTGTTGACCAGGATGGATCGGTGTTCTCCTTCGCGATCCACAATCCGTACGTCCTGGTCCATGCGCACCACACCGGTTTCCATGGTGAGCTTGAGAGGGCAATTGCTCTTGCACAGATCACTGCGAAAGATGTCCCAGCAGTTCCGGCCCAGGACCTCTTCCCGCTTGTATCCGGTTATCTCCTGCGCCCTCCGGTTGAAGCTCGTAATGCGCCACCGGTCGCTGATGGTGAAGACACCTTCAGCAAGGTTTTCGAACAGGGTGTCATACTCCCACACCGGGCTCCTGGACCCTTCCGGTGTAACATCTCTGGACGGTGTGTGTTCCCTGAGCGTGATCAAGACACCGATCACCTTCTCCCGCTCACCGTACAATGGGTCCATTGAAAAGGTAACGGAGACCGGAAAACCGGACTCCAGATACACCTTGGCTACAAGATTCGACCAGGAATGCCCCTGAAGCGCCTCCTCCCAGGCCCGGAGTGCCTCATCACGATACTCACTCGAGATGACCTCGTCGATTCTAAAGACAACACCCCTGCGCAGCCTGCGCCGCAGCAACCGCTCGGCCTGAAGATTGGAGGACATGACCCTACCGTCCGGAAAAAGGACGACCACGCCGTCTCCTTCGGGCAGGTCGTCAAACGATGAGCCTTCAAAGGTCTCGGTATCTTCAGGCATGTCATGCGCCGGCTTGCCGGCCTCGATCACTTCATCGGGTTCCAAGTTCGATCCCCCGGGACTGGAAATCATCGTCCGTCAAGAGTGAGGAGATGTTCCAGCAAAGGGCTCGCAAGGCCGAGGGGTCCAATCCGGCCTGAAGCGCCCTTTTACCTTCCATGTATCCACGATCGGCTGCAAGGGACACCAGGGCCTTCAGGGCCTTTCGGGCCTCCCGGTCGCCGCCTTTGAATCCCTGTTCGTGCAAACGGCAAAGCGTGTTTACACGGACCACGGAACAACGCTTGCAGAAAGAAGTGTTATTCATAACCATTTCAGAAGGCTTAAGTAGTTTCCATCCAGAAATGGCTATTTTCCGCAATCTCTTCGTCGATCTGCGGGATTCCTTGTGCGGCGTACGTAAGTACGCCTCCGCGTAATCCCTTGATCTCCTTGATCTTGCGAAAAATATCTCATTTCTGAATTGGAAACTCGCCAGTGCCCAAAAGGCGTTTCTGGATGGGCACTAAGTAACCATTTTCGCAACACATTCAGGATAACGTGCCGGCGGGAACAAGTCAAGAAAGACAATCGGAAAGACAATCGGAGGCGGTACTCGAGGGCCGGGCGCCGCCGTGGAAGTGGCCTGCGGTGAGGGCGGATCAATCCAGGATGGCTACCGCCCGGACCCATCCTGCACTGGCCTTTTCGATCTTGATGGGGAACACAGCCACCTTGAACCCGTGCTGAACTGGAATCCGGTCAAGGTTAGCGAGCCGTTCCAGGTGGCAATACTCACGCTCCCAGCCCAGGTAGTGGGATTCCCAGAACTGGGCCTGGTTTCCGGCCTTGATATCGTCGATCATGTGGCCGAGGGACCGGTCCCAACCCCAGGCATCGATTCCCATGACCTTGATCCCCTGGTCGATGAGCCAAAGCGTAGCTTCCCGGCTCACTCCCGGGTGAAGACTTGCAAACTCTGGTTCCCCGGCGTGCTTGTAGATGTCAGTACGGATCAGGACGATGTCCAGGGGTTTCAGTGTGTACCCCATCTCATCCAGGACCGTGCGCACTTCGCCCTCGGTGATGTTCTCTCCCTTGCGCTTGTGAACAAAGTCCAGGACAACGCCGTCACTGAAGCACCACTCCAGCGGTACCTGGTCGATGGTCCTGGCCGGCCTTCCTTCGCTGTTAGGGCCGTAATGGTAGGGGGCATCCAGGTGCGTGGTGTCGTGGGTGGTCAGGGTGATGTGTTCGATGGCCGCGTATTTTCCACCGCGGAAATCTTCGGGCCGGATCCCATAGGCGGTTGCTGATCGTCGAGCGCTCTGCTCGTGATTCACATAGTCGATCCTGGGGGGTCTCGGGGACCGGTCCCTGGGGGTGAGCGTCATGCTGAGATCGATCAGGGTCGTCATAGGTCGTTCCTCCTCTTCAAAGGCTCAGCCGATGCCCGAATGGGCCGGTTCGGCCGCCGTCTTTGCCGCCAACCGTTTCCGCAGCAGGAAAACCCCGAAGAAAAGGACCAACCCGATGGTTCCCCAAAGATTCATGGACGGCTCAGGAAAGAAAAAAAGGAGACCCAACAATATCAAGGTGATACGCGAAAGCCAACTCAGCTGTCCCACTCGAAACATGAACCCCTCAGCCCCTGCGCTGAGCAGGACAATTCCCAGCGCGGCAACAGCAGTGCTGTAGAAAACCGCCCCTATGGAGCCCACTCCTACGAGCACGGGGTTGTATATGAAAAAGAAGGGAAGGATATAGGCAACAAATCCGAGGCGAAGCGAGAAGACCCCGGTCTTCATGTTGTCCGTTTCGGCCAGGCCGGCGGCCACAATGGAGGCTATGGCCACCGGAGGCGTGATAAAAGAGATCATGCCCCAGTAGAGGATAAAGAGGTGTGCGGCGATGGGTTCGATCCCCATCTCTACAAGAGCCGGGGCGAGAAGCAGTGCCAGGATGATGTAGCAGGGGATCATTGTCATCCCGATGCCCATGACAAAACTTGCCACCGCCCCCATGGCGAGTAGCAACAAAAGATTGTCCCCCGCCAGTTGGAGTATGCTCGACGAGAAGCTCTGGGCCACCCCGGTCAATAGAAGGGATCCGATGATCATGCCCACACCAACCATGATGGTCAGGATCTCGCACAGCACGCGGCCGCAGGTTTCCACGAACCGCCCCACTTGGGCAAGGCCGATCTGCTTTCGCCGAAACAGGAACATCAGCCCCAGAAGCATGGCCACGCAAAAGTAGGGTGCCCTCGCCTCCTGCCTCAGAAAGAAAAGGAAGTAAAGAAGTCCGCCAAAAGTCGCCAGATAAGGCCACCCCTCACGGACCGTCTTCCATATGGGGGGACATTCCTCCCGGGGAATACCTTTCAGCCCGGCCTTGGCCGCATAAAAATCGCTCTGCATGTAAAGAGCGAAAAAATAGAGCAGGCTGGGAATAATGGCTGCTATGCACACCGTGGCGTAAGAGACCTCGAGAAAATCAGCCATGATAAAGGCCGTCACCCCCATGATAGGGGGCATCAGGACACCACCGGTGGACGAACACGCCTCCAGAGCGGCCGCATAATGCGCCGGATACCCGCTTTTTTTCATGGCCGGTATGGTGAAAGAGCCGGTGGTGATAACGTTGGAAGTGGGACTGCCCGAGATGGATGCGAAAATCGCGCTTCCCAGGATGGAGACCTTGGCGCCGCCTCCTCTCACGGCGCCCAAAAGAGAGAGGGCCAGGCGGATGAAAAAGTCCCCGCCCCCCAGGACCAGAAGCGCCACGGCGAAAATCAGAAAGGCAATGACCAGGCGGCCGAACACGTGGGTCGTCACCCCGAACATGCTCTGGGAACTCAAGTAGTGAAACCCCACCAAACGCATGATAGAATAGGTCTTAGCTGCAAGAATACCCGGCATGAATCCGCCGACAAGAGGATACACACTAAAGACAAGCACTATGGAGGCCAGGGCCACACCGGTGCTTCTGCGAACCGCCTCGATGACCAGCATCCATGCCGCAATACCCAACCACAGGGCCGGCAGGGGGGGCCGAATGCTCCAGCCCCGGAGCTGAATGTCCAGGGCGTGAATAATGACGTAAACGGCACAACAGAAAAACAGGGCCGCGGCCAGAATGTCATACCAGGGGACCTTGTCACGCGATGAACGGGAGGTGGCCGGGATTACCAGGAAGACCTGGGGGATCAGGGCGGCCATGAGCACCCCGAGGTACATCTTGCTCTCCATGACGTACCCGCCCACCACCACGTGAAAGATCTGGACAATGGAGGCCGAAACAGCCACCCCTGTCCCGAACATGAAGACCCAACGCAAAGGCCCTCGAAGGGTTCGGTAACGCGCTGCCTGCTGTACTTTTATCGGTTCGCTCTCAGGCACGGGACATCACTCCCATTACTTGCGGTTTTATAAAACGGCCTTCTTCAGTCCCAGTATCTCCCGGGCATCCTCCGGGCCGGCGATCTCAAGCCCCAGTTCCCGGCCGAGCCGGACGGTTCGCGCCACCAGTTGCTCGTTGCCCTCGGCCGGCACGCCCCGGGTATAGTAAATGTTGTCCTCCAGGCCCACGCGCACCATACCGCCCAAGAGCATGGCCAGGGTGGTCATAGGGAGCTGTGCCGCGCCCACAGCGGTCACGTTGAAGAGGCCGCCCGAAGGCAGGAGCGTTCTGAGGGTCAGCAGGTTGTCCGCACTCCCTTCCACAGCACCCTGGTAAGCCATCCCGAGGACGAAATTGATGTAATAGGGCTTTTGGAGCAGCCCTTTCTGAATCAGGTTTTCCACCTCCCGCAGCATGCCGTGGTGGTATACCTCCATCTCCGGCTTGATGTCCAACTCCTGCATCCGCCGGGCAAAGGACTCGATGTCGGAACGGGAGTTTATATAGGCCGTCCCAGCCCGCGGGCCGAGAGTCCGCAGCATGGTCCCCATGTTCAGGGAGGCCATCTCGGGCCCGGCGTCCAGGCAGGCCGCCTTCTGTTCACGGTCAAGATTCGGGCCGCCCCCGGTACTGTCCTGAAGGACCATGTCGCACTTCTCCCGAATGCGCGCGTGGATATCGCGGTAGACATCCGGGTCGCCGGTGGGTCTTCCTTCCTTGTCCCTCGCGTGAATATGCGCAATGGACGCCCCCTCGTTGTAACATCGGTACGCGGACTCGGCGATCTCTTCAGGCTGCTCAGGAAGGTTTGGATTGACGCTCTTTGTGTGCTGACCCCCGGTGAGGGCCGCGGTGACAATCAGCTTGTTCATACTTCTTCTACTCCTGTTCCACTACAGCATGCGCAAAGCTTCCCGGCGCTCCGCACAGGCGCGGAACACCGGGATATGGTCACTTGGACAACATCTTCGCCTGATAGGCCTCGAGTTCAAGAGTCCAGACACCGGCTTCTTTCAAGTAACGGACACTCCCCGGGTGAAACGGCAGGCTGCTGGCGTTGCGAACCATGTTTTCCAGGGTGAACTGCTTGAGCCATGGATGGGTCCCCTTGAAGATATCATACCCCTCGGAAATGGCCTTGATCACGTGGTACACCACATCGTCCCTGACCCAGGGATAACAGTAAATGGAGTAGTTGATTCCAAAGAGATCCACGGGCTTGTCCAGCCCGGGAACCTGTGCCTGGGTGGCCGGAAACATGGCCGGCATCAGTGCCTGTACTCGCTTCCACCCTTCCTTGTCGGCCGCCGGCATCTCCAGAAAACGCAGTCCATGAGGGCCGCTGCCGAGCTCCTTGACCTTGGGGGAGAAGATCGACGCCATGGCCGCATCGATGTCCCCGTCCAGAATGGCCTGCATGGACTCGCCGAAGCCTGAAACCGGCACTTTACGCACATCGTCCCAGCTCAGGCCGGCAAAGGCCAGGATGGCCTCGATCTCGCGCATGACCGTGGGATTGCCTTTAATGTCGGGCAGTCGTTTACCCTTGAGGTCGGCGATGGTGTGAATGTCCGAATCCCCCCGGACATACATGCCGGGCTTCACCACCGCCCCCATGCATACGATGCGAAGGGGCTGGGGCCCCCAACCCTCGGCGCTGAACTCATCGAGCCCTTCGGCCGCCAAAAAGGCCGTCACGTTGGTAATCAAGGTGAACTCGGTTTCCTCATACTTGAGCGGCGCCAGCCGCTCGATCCCGGTCCCATAGGGCTCCACCCGCCAACTCATGGGCGTGAGCTGGCTCACCGCCTCGCCCAGTCCGCTGGCCACGGTGTGTCCCGCAACTCCGACCCCATATGACGTGCAGGCCACCACCTTGGGAAGGTTTTTGGCGTCGACATTCTGAACCGCCACCGCCCCGCACATGGCAAGGGCAGCCACCACCCATCCGATCGAATTCCATCCTCTCATTGTCTCCGTTCCTCCTGTATCGTGTCTTGGGTGAATGATCGGGGCCTTTTGGTTTCAGGGAGGCTCCCTTCCCCTGGATTATCGCTATTCCGACTTTTACGGCCCCAGGACCGGCCCTTTTCCCTTCCCGCTCGCTGGGGCTTCTTCCCTCAACACCGGATACCCCGCTTTTTCGGGCCGAGGTTAGGCCTTTCCGCGTCATAGGCGGCCTCCACCCACTCGCAAAGAAGGGGGCGGGTCTCCCTGGGGTCAATTATGTCTTCGATGCCAAAGGCCTCGGCCGTTCGAAATGGGGATGCGATGGCCCTGTATTGATCGTGAAGCTCCACAAGCCTGGCCTCGGGATCAATCGACGATTCGATCTCCTCCCGGTGGGCCGCGTAGACTCCGCCCTCCACCGGGATATTTCCCCAGCGGGCCGAAGGCCATGCCATCTGCCAGCAGAATCCCTGCGCGGGCCGCTGGGCCGCCCCGGCCACGCCGAAACACTTCCGGATATAGACCACGGCCACAGGCACCGTGGCCTGCACCATGGCAAAACTCGCCCGTACGCCTTTTCGAATGGTCCCGTGAAGCTCGCTCACGCGCCCGACGCCGAACCCCGGCTGGTCGCAGAAGTTCACCAGAGGCAGATGAAAGGTGTCGCACATGTCGATAAATCTCTGATATTTCTCGGCCACATCGTAGGTGAATGAACCGCCCCAGAAACGCGGGTCATTGGCCAGGATGCCCACAGGATAGCCGTTCAGCCGCGCCAGGGCCGTGATCTGGGAAGGACCCTGGTGGCGACCGATCTCGAAGATCGATTCCCGGTCCAGCACCATGCCAAGAATATCGCGCATGTCATAGGGCCTTCTCGGGCTCTCCGGGATGGCCGTGGCAAGGGCCTCTTCCATGCGCTGCGGGTCGTCTGAGGAAGCGGTCCTCACGGGCATCTCCCAGACATTCCCGGGGAGGTAGGAGAGAAAGGCCTTCACCTGGGAAAGGGCATCGGCCTCGTCCTCGGCCTCGTTGTCCACAACACCGGACTGACGAGCATGTACGCGATACCCGCCCAGATCTTCCTTGGTGACCTCTTCTCCAAAGGCCGATTTTACCAGGGGCGGGCCGCCGACGAAGATCTGTGCCTGATCCCGCACCATCACGGAGAAGTGGCTCTTCACCATGAACAGGGCCCCGAGTCCGGCCATGGGACCCATGCCGACCGCCGCCACGGGCACCTCGGACAGGGCCTCGGCCTCATTCTGCGTGCCTCCCGGGTTTCCGGACGGCAATTCCGTGTACCCGATCTGGAGAATCTCACGTATGGAACCGCCCGCCCCTTCCACGAGACGCACCATGGGCAGTCGCAGAGATCGCGCCATGTGGGCGAAATACTCGCGCTTGGCCTTGTACATCCGGCCCACTGAAGCACCACGGACCGTGAAGTCATCGGCATGGATCGCCACCCGCCGGCCCTGAATCATTCCCATCCCCATGATGAAGGGACACGGGGTGAAGCCCTTGATGTATTCCGGATCGGCCTCATCATAGGTCGCCACGCCGCTCAAGATTCCCCGTTCACGAAAGGAGCCGTGGTCGCACAGGGCGTCGATGCGCTCCCGCGCGGTCAGCCGGCCTCGGGCGTGCTGCCGGGCCACGTTCTCCTCCCCGCCCATGTTGCGTGCCAGGCGCCTTCTTCGCTCCAGTTCTTCAATCTCTGAAGTGCTCATGGTCGTTTCCGTCTCATTTCTTCCCGGTGGCCTTGAGCGGTGACTGCCGCTTGGATTTTTCCACAATACGCCTGCTCACCCCTTGAATATGTTCCCGGCACAAGGACCCCGCCTCATCAAACCGACCCTCTTTGAGCAGGAAGACTATCTTCCTGTGCCCTTCGATCGTGTTCTCGATCATGGGCGGTGTAGGCTTCACGCTTTCGAAAAAGGCGAAAGAGAGGTCCACGATGAGCTTGTGCATGAGGACCAGGATAGGGTTCCGGGTCATCTCCACGATCAGGGTATGGAACTGGAAGTTCGTCAGGAGTCGTTCCTTTTGTTCCCCGTTTCGATAGTGTGCCTCGGCCTTATCCACGGTCTTCTCCAGTCGAAGGATCTCATCCTCTCCCAGCTTTGCGGGCATCATGCGGGTAAGCGCGGCCTCCTCCAGGACGGCCCGGGCCGCAGCAAGATGCGGAAACGTGAGATTGGTCATGCGCATGGCGCTGCGGATCTGGCGGACCACCGTGTCCAAATCCATCTCCCGGATATAGGCACCTCCCCGACTTCCCTGTCGCACCTCCACCACCCCCTGCTGCTCCAGGGACAGGATCGCCTCCCGAATTGTGACGCGGCTCACCCCGAAGATATCGCTGAGGGCCTTTTCCGAGGGGAGCTTGTCCCGGGGCTTGAGATCCCCGCGAAGAATCCCCTCCACAATCTGGTCGGCGATCTCCTCGTACATCCGGCTCTGCTTCACCTTTTTGAACATGGCGCCCCCCGGGTGAAAAAACGACCGAAACAACCACAGGACAATATGTCTGACATATATATGTTTATATTTATTAATGTCAAGGCTATTTTCTCATGGGACACGGCCGGGATGTTATTACCAAGGAGAGCAGCGCGATGGACAAGCAGGCCTCCTGCATGTAGAATCCTATCGCCTCGAAGCGTACGGACTCCCTCCCTGAGTCGGCAGCGATGTTACCCAAGCATGCCGCGTCTAGAGGGAAGCCGTTCGGGCACTAAAAACGCATCCGGAGCGATTACGAATGATAGTGGAAATTACAGGAGAAAACGGGTTTAAAAAGGCGGACGGGAGCGGCAGGAACACCGGAGTATGCGGAGACACCGTGGAGATGTCACTTTTCGTTTCCGGCGGCCGCATAAAAAGGGCATCATTTCGAATCAACGGCTGCGCGAGCACCCTGGCCTGCGCCGATGCGGTGGCGCGGTTCGCCGAAGGCAAAACCATACAAGAGGCATGGGAAATCACGCCTGAAAAAGTGATGGCTGCCGCCGGCCCCCTCCCGCCGGAGTCCGAACACTGCGCCCAACTGGCTGTGGGCGCGTTCTACCTTGCACTCGCCGATTACAGGCAGAAGGAAAGTGCCCCCTGGAAGAAAATCTATGGGCCATAATAAATTCCAGGACAGGGTGCAGCAGACGGCTGAACCCGGTCCTTCCGGCCCCACGTTCTAAATTACTGGTAAATGTCCACTAGTTGCGTTTTGGTGATCTGGAGACGTTTATCAATGGTGTTGGCGATGCGCCGCATTATGAGAAAACCCATCTCGTAGTCCTGGACAAAGAGCTTCTCCATTTCCGCACCCTTCCAGGCAAAGAGTTTCGTGTCGGTAAGGGCCTTTGCATACCCCAGGTATTTCCTGTGCTCGGTATCCAGGAGGGCGGAAAACCCGAGGGTCATGCCACAGGTGATCTTGGTGACCAGGATCAATCTGGAGGGGCTCTTTTCGGTTTCCAGGCCTACATCTCCTTCCAGAATCGAATACACGTACTCCGCGTATTCTCCCTCCTTGAAGATGTACTCTCCCGCCTTGAATTCCATGATGCTGGTGATGGGCTGAAGCTTTTGGAGCATCTCGTCCGTTAGATAGCTGAGCATGCGAATGCTTTTGAACTGGGATATCTCGATCATAAAGCACTCCTTTCCCTTGGGTGGACCGCAAAGTCCTTTGGGGAATCCTGGAGCCGGCGAAAAGAAACCGCAGCCCCCCAGCCCCCGTTACTATGTGTGATTCCATGGGACGCTCTTTTTTGTGCAGTATAGCAAACCATACGCCTATTGTACACAATGATGCGGCAGGGCAAGAAAGCTTTTAGGTGTGTAGGTGTGTAGGTGT
>CAYVDE010000041.1:0-22418 GCA_964450535.1 uncultured Desulfobacterales bacterium | reverse complement strand
CCCATGGTGGTTTATCGGCATCATTCATGCTATGGAGACCGGGTTCCGTTTAGACGACATCTCCATATATATTTCGATATTGTTTTATAAAAAGGAGACAAGAAATGGCTATAGTCGATCCTGTCATTGTTGTCCCAGGTATAACAGCGACCTATTTGAGAGACGAATACCCGGTTTCACCTGAGCCTGTGTGGACTGTTCTCAGGAAAGATTATGAACGTATTATACTCCACCCCAACGATTTGCGCTACGAAGCAAATGAACCGGCCCGCATGCGGGCGGATCAGATTTTCGAAGTGGCCTACAAAGAATTGATTGAAGAGTTGCGTTATAACCTTACGCGCAAGGAGGAGGAGCCTGTTCCAGTCTACACGTTCGGCTATGACTGGCGCATGCCGCTGGAGTCGATAGAAGCCCAACTGGTCGACTTTGTCGATGAAGTGATCGCAAGAACCCGTTTGCTGAAACACTATCATGCAGACGACTATGACAGCCACCCCAAAGTAAACCTGGTCGGTCACTCCATGGGGGGGCTGGTAATCGCCGGATACATTGAAGCCAAGGGCAAAAACGCCCCTGTCAACAAGGTTGTCACACTCGCCAGCCCTTTCCGGGGATCTTTCGAGGCAATCCTCAAGGTGGCCACGGGTACGGCCAATCTGGGAACAACGCCTCCGAGTTCTCGGGAGAGAGAAATGGCCCGCGTCACCCCGGCCCTGTACCATCTCATCCCCAGTTTCAAGGGCGGTATCAAGACCAAAGGCAATATCCCTGACTCGCTTTTTAATCCTGACGCATGGCAGCCTTCTGTGATCGATAGTATTGCGTCCATAATCCAACGCAGAGGTTTGCCTCCCAAGAAACCGAAACAGGACGCTGTTTCACTTTTTACAACTCTCTTATCTGACGCTAAGAAATATCAAGACCGCATCCTCAACCTTAAACTGAGAAACACTTCGCTTCATGAAAAGGATTGGCTTGCAGTCATTGGTGTTGACGCGGTTACCCGGGTGCGCCTGAAAATCGAAAAGAAAAATGGGAAAATCCACTTTGATCTGAACTCCGATGACAGGAAGAATGAATGGTCCCAGGAAGCCCCTGCCCTGAAAAGAAAAACAGGTGATGGAACAGTGCCCTTAGAAGGAGCGCTTCCCCCCTTTCTGGGTGAAGAAAAGGTCGTTCTGGTAACTCCTGATGACTATGGATACTGGGAACTGCAGGATAAGGTAATGACCAGACTGGCGGGTTTTCACGGCATACTACCGAATATGAACATGCTTCATAGACTGATTGTCCGTTTTCTTACCGGCAGCGATGACAAACACGGCAACACATGGGGCCGTCCCGCCCCCGGCGTGACTGAATGGGATCCACCATTAGAGCTGACTGATAAAAGGTAGGCGCCCAGGCCCCGTTATTTGTGAATGCGCTGTATACCACCTGACGGCAGGACCTTCGGTGCGGCCGGTGATATCGGTGGGGTGCTCTGTCGTCCCTCACCCCCGCCTGATGAGATCTCCTGTGCCGGGACTGTCCCAGGGGCGGAGACCTGGCCTGCGGCCTTTCCCGGGGTCGTGGCAAGGGTCTGGGTGGGGGTTTCCACAGGTGGTGCTCCCGCCTGTCCCGCCATTCCTGAATCCACAGGCGGTTGCCAGTTTTCCGTGGACATGACTTCGGACTTGGGGGTGTTCAGGATAGGGACGGGGTTTACCCTTTCAGGCTCGACCGATCCGGTCTCTCCTATTCCGGGGCGATCCTTTTTTGAACCAGTGCCCTCCTTGTCGTCATCATCCTCGCCCCCGGTCCCCCTCCTGGCCTGGTCCTTGATCCAGGCCGCGTCCCTGGGTTCGCCGCCGGTTCCGCCCCCTGCACCTCCGGCATCACGGACAGTGTCCGGCGGGTTCCAAATGGGGGCCAGCCCTTTTCCCTGTCCGGATTGCTTCAGGGCGAAAGGATTGTTGGTCTGCACGCCCTTGTCCAGTTTCCCTTTGTAATATCTCCTGGCGAGTTCTTTGATGTCCGGCTTGCCTCCGACACCATGGGGGTCATCGGGGTCGGGGTTGCTCTCAGTCCCGATGTTGAAATACGAAAAGGTCCCGTCTTTGTGGTGGACCCACACCAGAAATGATCCGTCATCTTCCTGGAAGAGTTCAAAAACATCGCCGCTATCATCATCCAGGAGTTCACCGATCTTGGTTGACTCGGCAAATGCGTTGATACTCAGAAAGGCCAGAAAGAGTCCTGCGATAAGAAGGCGTAACACCCACATTTTTTTCATAATGCCCCTCGTCATTAGAATTATACGTCTAAAAACAATCCTTTTCAGGCCTCGACCGGATGCAATTCGCTTGCCGGTTGGGTATTTAACGCCCTTGTTTGCATTGCTTGAGTCAAAATAGACTGGACTTTAAAAGGATGCAACAGTGAAATTGAATTTTATCAGACATTGGTGTATGCTTTTTTGCACAAACTCAGGGAGTTGAAAAGGAGTTGTCCGGGCATGGCGGTGAGGTCAGGTTTGGTGTAAACCACATTATCCGACGGCGGGTCCATGCAAGGACGACAGGGAGATGTGTTTGTGATCGATATGTCTAATAAAGGGCTTGAAGTGGTAGACCTGACCCACACGGTCTCGCCGGGAATGCCCTGCTATCCGGGTACGGAGCCTCCAGTGTTTTGTGATGCCTGTACGTTGAAGAACAACGGTTTTGCGGAAAAAAAGATAGAGTTCTACTCACATACGGGGACCCATATGGATGCGCCGGCCCACATTCTCGATGGCGGGCACACACTGGATCATTTCGAGGTCGGACGGTTCGTGGGAAGCGGGACGGTGCTGGATTTGACAGGCCTGCAAGGAACTGAGATTCAGGTTGAGGATCTGGAACCGTTTTATGGGAAAATCGAGGGACAGGACTTCGTGCTCCTGTATACTGGGTGGTCCCGGGTCTGGGGTTGGGACTCCTACTACGAAGACTATCCCGTACTTTCCATTGACGCGGCACAATGGCTTGCCGGGTTCAGACCTAAGGGGGTCGGCGTGGACGTCATGTCCGTGGACTCCATGGATTCGGAGGCTTTTCCTGTTCACCGGGTGTTCATGGAGCGGGACATCGTGGTCATCGAGAACCTGACAAATCTGGAGCGGCTCCTGGGTCGGGAGTTCCTCCTGTGCTGCCTGCCGTTGAAGATCGCGGGAGGCGACGGCGCCCCCGTGCGGGCAGTGGCCCTGATTCGGCCCGGCGGTCCATAACCGGCCCGTCAGGTGTCCCAGGAAAGGATGCATCAACGGCCCGTGGCGGACCGGTCTCAGGAGTCCGCCAGCGTCTCCTTGAGAAAGAGGCTGGAGATGAGGGCCGCGGCTCCGCAGAGAAAGAGGGCCAAAAGCCCGTGCTGGAATCCCTTCAGCAGGAACTCTCCTTGGGCGCTCATGCCCTGCCTGTCCAGCACGACCCCTAGGACCACCTGGAAAACGGCCCCGCCTGCAAATGGAAAAAAGTTCACGAGACCTGTGGCCGTGCCCGCTATGGAAACGGGAAAAAGCTCCTTGTTTGTGGTGAACCCGATGGTCACAATGGCTCCTGAGAAGATCCCCACGATCAGGCAGATCAGATAGTAGAATGGAAGAGGGATCCGGCTGGTGAACAGGTAAAGGATGCCGGTGACGGTCACCATAAAGATGCTTGCCATTATCAGTACCGGCTTCCTTCCCTTGAACACCTGGTTGGAAAGCCAGCTCAAAAGCGGGCTTCCCGCGATCATTCCCATGGCCGCCAGCGAGAGGATGTGACCGGCCTGGGTCTTGGTCAGGCCGTAGACCTGCATCAGGTAGGGCCCACCCCAGAGACCGATGAAGGAAAAGAAGATGGCGCAGGTGAAGAAGAACCAGGAGGCCAGGGGCCAGAATCGCGGCTCTGACAGGACCTTCCTGATGCCGTCGCCGAGGCTGATGGGTTCCGCGGGCCCGCTCGATGAATCGGCGGCGGGCGAGGGCCACCCCATGGCCGACGGGCGATCCCTGACAAACGCCCATACCAGGCCCCCCAGGACCAGGGTGAAGGCGCCTACGAGAACGAAAGACTGCCTCCAGCCGATCCACGTGCTTATGTAGGCCAGGGGAGCGGCGGCCGTGTAAGAGCCGATACCTCCCATGGCCATGAGGATTCCGGTCATCATGGCGAATTCCTTGATCCGGAACCACTCTGCAAGCACCTTGAGGGTCGGAACGAAGAGCATGGCAACACCGACGCCCACCAGGGTCCTGCCGGCAATGGCCACATAGACGTTGGGGGCCGCTCCCAGCACGACCGAGCCGGTGAATGCCACGCAGAAGAACAGGGTGATGGTCTTTCTTGGCCCCCAGGAGTCGGAGAGGAGCCCGGCGGGGATCTGCATGAGGGCGTAAGGATAGAAGTAGGCGGAACCCAGAAGCCCGAGAAGGCCACCGCCCGCCTCCAGGTCCCGCCGCATGTCTTCTGCCACCACGGCCGGGCAGAGGCGGTGGAAGTACACCAGTATGTACCCGAACGCCAGGATCCAGAAAATCAACCACCGATACCGCAAAGCCTTTTGAAGGTCATCCCCGCTCATGAACCCTCCGATCAATGGTGATGGTTTGACATGTCCCCTGCTGTTTCCTATGCTGCGGCCTGTCGGAAGGCCTGGGATCTTATCCGGCAACCGGATTTCCGAAGGAAAAGGAGTATAACATGACCCGTTACCGCATTCACCCCATTGTTCTGGGGACCAAGATTTTTGACAAGAGCATGATGACCTACCAGCATGGGTATGGGGAGTCCTATGCTATTCCCATCTATGCCTGGTACCTGGAGGGAGGAGACCAAAGAGTGTTGGTGGACACGGGCGAGATGTCGCCGGTCCGCTCCGGGGACCGGGAGCGGCTCATCGGGGGCCCCATCTACACGTTCGAAGAAGGCTTGGCCCGCTGGGATCTCCGGCCCGAGGACGTGGACGTTGTCATTCACACGCACCTTCACAACGACCACTGCGAAAACGACTTCAAGTGCGTCAACGCCGAGATATACGTGCACCCGAAGGAACTGGAGCGGATTCACGACCCTTACCCCCTGGATTTCCGCTATCTGGAGGACTATATCGAAGACGTAGAAGAAAACGGTCAGGTTCGTACTGTTGAGAGGGACGGCGAGATCCTGCCGGGTATCCGGGTTATGCACACCCCGGCGCACACTGAGGGCGGCCTCACCGTGTTCGTGGACACGGAAGGGGGCGTGGCGGCTGTCACCGGGTTCTGCGTGATCATGGAGAACTTCGAGCCGCCGCCGCAGGTGCGGGCCATGGAGATGGAGGTCATCCCGCCGGGCACGCCGGTGAATCCCTGCCTGGCGTATGACATCATGCTTCAGGTCCGGGATGCGGCCGATATCCTGATCCCCCTTCACGAACCGCGATTTGCCTCAGTGGACACGATTCCATAGGTCATGCTTGACTTTCTCCCTGGTTTTAACTAAAAATCGCCGGACTTGAAAATTTGTCGAATACTTGGGGAAATCGAGGGGATGGCACCGATTGAGTACCGGTCTTCCCGGCGCTCCTCAATCGGGCGGTGCCTGTGAAATCAGATATCGTCAAACAAGAAAGGAAGCGTAATGGCGTATTCCATCAGCCCGGAAGGAGAGGAGTTCCGCCTGCCGGAGGAAGAAGACTACCGCAAAGAGTATGAGCGGCTGGAGACAATGGCCCGGGAGCAGCGGGACATGGGCCGGGAGATTGTGGTGGTGATGGGACTCGGGTTTGTTGGGGCTGTTATGGCCGGGGTAGTGGCCGACTCTGTTGACGCCGGTACGGGAGAGCCCGGCAAATTCGTCATAGGCATGCAGCGGCCAAGTCCCAGAAGCTTCTGGAAGATTCCTTTGTTCAATCGGGGGATCTCCCCCGTAAAAGCCGAGGACCCGGAAGTGGAACCGCTGATCGCTCGGTGTGTGAACAATAAAAAGACCATGGTGGCCACTTATACCTATGACGCCCTGAAGCTTGCCGATGTATTGGTAGTGGACGTCCAGTGCGATTTTCTCAAAGAGGATCTTGGTAACCTGCGGAGCGGGCATGCCGATATCAGCGCACTGGAAGAGAGCTACAAGATCATCGGACAGAAGATCGATCCCGCCTGCCTCGTTCTTACGGAGACGACGGTGCCGCCGGGAACCACCGAGTATGTGGCGTATCCCATAATCAAGAAGGCCTTCCGAAAACGTGGTATCGCGCAGGAGCCATTGCTGGCGCACAGTTTCGAGCGGGTCATGCCGGGCCGGGAATACGTAAGGTCTGTACGGGATTTCTGGCGTGTGTGCAGTGGTATCAACCGGGAAAGCCGGGAGCGGGTTGAACGGTTTCTCTCTGAAGTCTTGAACATTGAGGATTTCCCCCTCACGGTCATGGACCGGCCCATTGAGAGCGAGACCTGTAAGATTGTTGAGAACAGTTACAGGGCCACTATCCTGGCATTTCTTCATGAGTGGAGCCTGTTCGCAGAGACCAACGGCGTTGATCTCATAAAGGTTATCCAGGCCATCAAGATGCGCCCCACCCACGACAACATCATTTTTCCAGGTCCCGGGATCGGCGGTTACTGCCTGCCCAAGGACGGGGGCCTGGGTCTCTGGGCTTACAAGCATCTCCTGGGCTTTGAGAACGACATCTTCAGAATCACACCGGAGGCCATCAACATCAATGACACCCGTGCGCTTCACGCGGCCCAGCTCGTTCGGGACGCCCTCAGGAACATGGGTCGAATCGTGGCCGCCTCGCAGGTGGCGGTACTGGGTGTTTCCTACAGGGAAGACGTGGGAGATACCCGCTACAGCGGCTCCGAGATCCTGGTTCGAAAACTCACTGAGATGGGGGCCGAGATACGAGCCCACGACCCTTATGTCCAGCACTGGTGGGAGCTGGAGAAGCAGTCTTCCTATCCTGCGGCCGGCGCGAGCTGGTCCCGTTTCTTCCGTAACCAGGAGCACCTGGACGAGTTCACCATGACACCGAACCTCGAGGATGCCTTGAAGGATGCCGAGGCTGTGGTGATCGCTGTAAGGCACAAGGAATACCTGGATCTCGAACCCGGGGATGTGGTTGAAATGACAGGTGGGCCTGTGGCGGTAATCGACTGCTTCGGCATACTGGATGACGCTCGAATCGAGCGCTACTTTGAGTTGGACTGCGAGGTCAAGGGACTGGGCCGTGGACATATAAATCGCATAAAGGACCGCGTCCGGCGGCGGAAGTCAGGGCAGGCCTGAGGCTGCCTTAAGCCTCTGTAAAGATAGTGCAAAGATAGGCCTTGACACCGTTTCGTGTTTCACCTAATATGCCCATGCTTGGGGGAGGGAGTACTTGTATTTGGAATAATTGGATATTTGCTTTCCATGAACCATTTACGGAGGGGAGGTATTATTATGAATGGAAAAGGATCGCTTTTATGTAAGGGATTAATTCTGGCCGTAGGGCTGGTCTTCTGCATGACGACTGCGGCGTCGGCAGCGGACACCATTCGAATCGGCGTAGCAGGCCCCTTTACCGGCGATGCAGCCGCGTACGGTGACAACATCAAGGCCGGCGTCTCGCTCAAGCTGAAAGAAATCAACGAAGCCGGCGGCATCAACGGCAAAAAGGTCGAGATAGTATGGGGTGACGACCTCTGCCAGCCCAAAGAGGGGGGGACAGTGGCCTCCAAGTTCGCCAATGACAAAAAAATGGTGGCAGTGATCGGACACGTATGTTCGTCCGCAACGCTGGCCGGCATGCCCATATATGTGCGGGCCAAGATGCCGGTGATAAGCGCTACATCCACAAATGAGACCATCGGCCACGTCGGGAAGGGCTGGTTCTTCCGTAACTGCTACACCGACGATTTTCAGGGTGTGTACCTGGCCTCCCATGTGGTTAAGGACCTCCTCGGCCTCAAGCGCGTGGGCATATTCTACGAGAACAACGACTACGCCATCGGCTTGAAAGACAGCTTCGTGAAAGGCGCTCAGGATAGCGGACTCGAGGTTACAGGTGCCGAAGCCTACATGAAAGGCGCCACGGATTTTACTCCCCAGCTTACCAAACTCCTCAGGGACGACCCGGACACCCTTTTCCTGTGCGGGTATCACCTTGAAGGCGCCCTGATCGCGGGTCAGGCCCGGAAATTGGGCTTTGAAGGGCCGCTTTTCGGAGGAGACGGGATCGATAACGCCGACTACATCGAGATCGGCGGCGAGGCCGCGAACAACACTTATATGACCGTGCCTTTCCTGGCGCAGGCAGCAGGCCCTGAGGGCCAGAAATTCGCAGAAGACTATAAGGAAGAGAACGGCCGCGATGTGGACTGGATGAGTGCCAACGCCTATGACTGCCTGGGCATCCTGGCCTACGTGATCGAAAAGGTCGGCGCGGACCGTGAGAAGATCCGCGAAGGGCTTGCCGCCATCAACTCCCCCGAAAAAGGCTATGAAGGCGTCACCGGCCTCACATACTTCAATGAGGTGGGGGACTGTTCCAAGCCCGCGTTTGTCAAAAAGGTCGAGGGCGGTAAATTCGTTCCTGCCGAATAACACCGACAATCAGGGGATATGTGAGATGAAGAGTGGGCGCCGCGAACTTTGTGTGGCGGCGCCCACTTTGCCTCATGCGCGAGGTGGCCAGTGTTCACTCAACAGCTTGTAAATGGTTTAACCATTGGCGGTATCTATGCGCTGATTGCCGTGGGCTACACAATGGTCTATGGCGTCATCCAGCTGATCAACTTCGCCCACGGCGAGGTATACATGCTGGGCGCATTTTTTGCCGCGACCTTTATCATGGTCATGGGCATGCCGTTTTACATGGCGTTTATCCTGGCCATGGCCTGCGGCGCCATGTGCGGCATGCTCCTGGACGTGATCGCTTACCGGCCCCTCAGGCGATCTCCGAGGCTGGCCTGCCTGATCACCGCCATCGGAATGTCCATTTTTCTCCAGAACCTCGCCATGCTCATATGGGGTTCCCGGCCCAAGCCCTTCCCCAGCCAAAGCCTGCCTGAGTGGTTCAACACGACGTGGGTCTTCAGCAACTTCCGCTTGACCGGGTTTCATCTTTTCGTCTTCGGCGTTACGATTACTATGATGGTGGGTCTGAACCTGTTGATCAAGAAGACCCGGTTCGGAAAGGCCATGAGGGCCGTGGCCCAGAACAAGACAATGGCAGCGCTTGCCGGCATAAACGTGAACAAGGTGATCACGTTGACCTTTGCCGTGGCCGGATCAATGGGCGCGGCCGCCGGTCTCCTGGTCGGGGCCTATTACAACTCCCTCTATCCGACCATGGGTTACGTGGCCGGGGTCAAGGCCTTTGCCGCGGCCGTGCTCGGCGGAATCGGGTCGGTGCCCGGGGCCATGCTGGGCGGTATTGTATTGGGTGTGGCGGAGGCCATGGGAGCGGGATATCTGAGCAGCCTCTACCGTGACGGCATTTCATACGGTGTCATGATCCTGGTGATCGTGTTCATCCCGGCAGGCTTCTTCGGTGTGGTCATCAAGGAGACTAAAAAGTCGATTTAGCGTGAGGACCATGGACCAGAGAATAAGCAACTCGAGCAAGCTCAAAATTGCGATCCTGATACTGGCACTGGTGCTGCCGGCGTTTCCATTCGTCTCGCAGCACATGCTCCATGTGATCATCCTCATCTATCTCTATATGATCTTGGCTCTGGGCTTGAACATAATCCCGGGGTTCAACGGGCTGCTCGATCTGGGGTTCGTGGGGTTCTACGGTATTGGAGCGTATACGTCCGGCCTGCTGACCTACCACTTCGGCCTTTCCTACTGGTTGATCATGCCCATGGCCTTTTTGAACGGGGCCCTGTGGGGTGTATTGCTGGGGGCGCCGACGCTGAGGCTTACCGGAGACTACTTCGCCATTGTGACCTTCGGTTTTTCAGAACTCGTGGTCCTTTTCCTGACGAACGAGATCTGGCTGACACGGGGGCCCCTGGGCCTGCCGGGCATCTTGCCTCCGTCCATCGACCTTTCCTGGTTCGGGGGCCCGGTGTGGGAGTTCCAGGGTGAGCTCCCCTATTACTACCTGGCCATTGTGATGGTCCTGGGGACTGTTTTCGTGATGCATCGCATACAGGACTCCAGGTTGGGGCGTGCCTGGTTCGCCATTAGGGATGACGAGGTGGCGGCGGTATCCTGCGGGATCAACCTGCTTGTATACAAGGTTATAGCCTTCGGGATCAGCGCGGCGTTCGGCGCTTTGGGTGGCAGCTTTTTTGCCAGGTGGGTTACGTTCCTTTCGCCGGATATGTTCAAGTTCTGGGAGTCCTTCCTGGTGCTGTGCATGGTGGTCCTGGGCGGCATGGGCAACATCTGGGGCGTTATGGTGGGTGCGGCGGTCCTGGTCTCCTTGAGCGAGGTCCTTCGGGAAGTGCTCTCGGCCGTCGGCTTGCCTGTGGAGATTCGCTTCCTGGCCTTCGGCCTGATTATGGTGCTGGTTATGCGATACCGGCCTGCCGGCCTGATGCCCATTCCGGCTGTGGCCGCGCAGATGCGAGCCGGCAGGGTGAAACGCAAAAAAGTCAAGACAGCGGTGAGCTAGACATATGAAGCCGATCCTTCAGATTCAAGGGGTGTCCAAGAACTTCGGCGGACTAAGGGCACTTCAGGACATATCATTCGAAATCAACCAAAACGAGATCATCGGCCTGATCGGCCCCAATGGGGCTGGAAAGACCACGCTTTTCAACTGTGTGGCTGGGATCGAAAGACCCTCTTCAGGAAAGATAGTCTTCACGGTCAACGGGAACTCCGTTTCCATCGGGGGAAAGAAGCCGGAGAAGGTAACGGCCCTGGGCATTGCCAGGACCTTTCAGAATATTCGGCTTTTCGACAACCTAAAGGTCGAGGACAATGTAAAGATCGGCCGCCACTGCCGCTCCAGGTCCAACGTGTTAGGCGCCGTTTTAAGGACGCCGTTCCAGCGCCGGGAGGAGGAGGAGATAGCCGCAAGCGCCCACGAAATCCTGGAGTTCGTGGGTCTGAGAGGGCGCGGGGAAGAGATCGCCAGTTCCATGGCCTACGGTGATCAGCGCCGGCTGGAAATAGCCCGGGCACTGGCCACGGATCCAAAGCTTCTCATGCTGGATGAGCCCGCTGCCGGAATGAACCCCCAGGAGGCCCGATCCCTAATGGACTTGATTCACCGGATCCGCGACAAGGGAATTACTGTGCTCTTGATCGAGCATGACATGAAAGTCGTAATGGGGATCTGCGAGCGGGTGGTGGTCATCAACTACGGCCGGATGCTGATGACAGGGCTGCCCAAGGAAGTGCAAGGCGATCCCAAGGTGATTGAAGCCTACCTGGGGACGGGAGCGTTCAATGCTGCTCAGGCTTGACAACGTAAAGACGTACTACGGAAATATCCGTGCCCTGAAAGGGATATCCCTGGAAGTCGATGAGGGCGAGATCGTTTGCCTAATAGGGGCTAACGGGGCGGGTAAATCCACGACTCTCATGACCATCAGCGGCGTGCTCGTTCCCATCGAAGGGGATGTGATCTACGGAGGGAAATCAATCGCCGGGGTTCGCGCGGACAACATCGTTCAGATGGGGGTATGCCAGGTCCCTGAGGGTCGCATGATCTTTCCCCTGCTCTCGGTAATGGAGAACCTGGACATGGGGGCCTATTTGCGCAGGGATAAGGCGGGCGTCAAAGAGGACGTGGAACACGTGTTCAGGCTTTTCCCGGTCCTCAAGGAGCGTCAGAAACAGCACGGGGGGACCCTGTCCGGCGGTGAGCAGCAGATGCTGGCAATCGGCCGGGCCCTCATGGGCCGGCCTAAGCTTCTGCTTCTGGACGAGCCTTCCCTGGGTCTCGCTCCCATTGTGGTGGACTCCATTTTCGAGACCATTCGACAGATCAACGAGCAGGGAACCACCATCCTCCTGGTCGAGCAGAACGCCCAGATCGCCCTGCAACTGTCCAGCCGCGGCTATGTGCTCGAGACCGGGCAGATCGCACTGGCGGATTCGTCGGCGGAACTCCTGGCCAACGAGCAGGTGCGAAAAGCTTATCTGGGTGAGTAAACCAACCAACGCTGACGCTTCCGCTTATCCTTAACTGTTTCACTTCAGGTTTACCTGGTGTGTGTTATGAGGAGGGACTGCATGAGACCTCTGGACGGAATTCGTGTAATCGAGATGGCGGGAATCGCCCCTTCGCCCTTCTGCGGCATGATACTCGCTGACTTCGGGGCGGACGTCATTGTGGTTGACAGGCCTTCAAAGGGCGCGCCGGAGATACCAAATATAATGGACAGAAACCCTTTTGACCGGGGCAAAAAGTCCATTCGTATCGACCTCCGGAAGATCGAGGGCAGGGGAATTGTGCGGGAGATGATGCGGGATTCCGACGTGCTTCTGGAGGGATACCGGCCCGGCGTGATGGAGAGGCTTGAACTCGGCCCTGAAGAGGCCTTTGCTGAAAACCCCGGCCTGGTCTATGCGCGTCTCACCGGATGGGGCCAGTACGGACCCCTTGCCGCGACAGCCGGCCACGACATAAACTACATAGCTGTTTCGGGGGCCCTTTCTCTGTTCAGGCGGGAAGGAGAGCCCCCCCTGCCGCCGTCCAATGTCCTGGGCGACTTTGCCGGTGGAGGCCTCCTGTGCGCCCTGGGCATCCTTCTCGCCCTGACCTCCAGGCAAAGGACGGGAAAGGGGCAGATAGTGGATGCCGCCATGATGGACGGGGCGTCCTATCTCTGCACTCAGTTTTACGGCCTGCTGGAAAACAGGCTCATGACCCTGCGCATAGGAACAAACATCCTTGACGGAGGCGCACCGTACTACCGGACATATGAGACGGCCGACGGTGAATACATGGCCGTGGGGGCCATCGAGGGCCGATTCTACAGGGAACTTCTCGACGGGCTGGGGCTGGCCGAAGAGGACCTGCCCGAACAGAACGACAAGGCTCACTGGCCGGAAATGCAATCCCTTTTCGCCGGGGTTTTTCGGAAGCGTACCCGGGAGGAGTGGACCCGGGTGTTTGAGGGCCGGGACGCCTGTGTAGCCCCGGTGCTCGGACTGGACGAGGTGAAAGAGCATCCGCACACCGCGGCAAGGGGGCTTATTACCCGCCTCGACGGCGTGAGCCAGCCCGTTCCGGCGCCGAGGCTCTCCGCCACCCCGGGGCGCGCCGACCGGGCGGGGCGGCCAAGGGGCACAGAGACCCGGGGGATCCTCGAAGCCCTCGGAATGCCGACAGCGCGGATCGAGGCCCTTTTTGAAAAGGGCGTTGTGGAATGACGGCAGGTTCCGTATGGGAAAAATTTCCTGATAACGGCATAAATGACCCAACGTGAAGATACTTCTCATCTACCCCCCTGTCCTGCATGAGCGAATCCACAAGGAAGAGGTGACTGTCCCTCCCATCGGGCTCTTTTATGTGGGGGCCGTGCTGCGGGAGAACGGCCACGATGTGGAGCTCCTCAACTGGCATGATATGGCTGATCGCCTCCTGGAGGCAGAGGATGTCCTTCGAAGGCTGTGCCCCGACGTAATAGGTTTTTCCGTGCTGCATGCCAACCGGTGGGGGGCCATGGATATGGCCAGGCTTGCGAGGCGGGTGGTCCCGGAGGTACGTGTGGTCTTCGGCGGGATCGGCGCCACCTTCCTCTGGCAACAGATCCTGGAGCAGACGGACGAGGTGGACTACGTAGTTCTGGGCGAAGGGGAACGCACATTTCCGGCCCTGGTCGAACACCTTTACAGCGGCGACGGCTCTGCCCCTTGCCACGTTACCGGAATCGCCTTTCGCAGGGACGGCCGTCCGTTCAGGACCCCTGACGCTCCGCCCATTGAAGACCTGGACAGCCTTCCCAACCCGGCAAAGTACTTCACTTTTCAGCATGTTGCGGCCACCCGGGGTTGCGCCCGCAACTGCTCGTTCTGCGGTTCCCCACTATTCTGGGGCAGGAGCGTAAGGGCGCACTCTCCCTCCTGGTTCGTCGAAGAGCTCGAGCTTTTGTATCGCCGGGGAGTCACCTTTTTCTTTTTCTCGGACGACACGTTCACTGGGGATCGGGAGCGGGTCATTGAAATATGCCGGGGAATCCTGGGGCGGGGACTCCGGATCACCTGGTTCGCCATAGCCAGGGTGGAGCACGTGGACCGGGAGATGCTGGACTGGATGAGGCGGGCAGGATGCATCCAGATCAGCTATGGCGTAGAGAGCGGCTCACCGGCCGTGCGAAAGCGGCTGAATAAGCCCCTGAGGCCGGAAAAAGTCAGGCGGGCCTTTTCCCTGACCACCCGGGCAGGAATCCTGGCCAGGGCGTATTTCATCTACGGCTGTCCCGGCGAGACCGATGAGACCATAGAAGAGACACTTGACATGATTCGAGAGATCCGGCCCCTGGGGGCCATCTTTTATATGTTGGAGGTGTTCCCTGGAACCGCGCTGTACGAGGAGATGAGGCGTGCGGGATTTATATCCGATGATGCCTGGCTGGACAGGATCGAAGGTGTCCCGTACTTTGAACTGGACCCGGATCTCACCCGGGAGGATGTGCTACGCTGGGGAGATACGCTTAGAGGCGGCTATCAAAGGCTCCTGAGCGGTTTCGCCAGCGCCCTGGAGCTTTCGGGAGGGAAAGCTTCTGAACGGCTGAATGCGGATTTCTGCTCGCGTCTCGCCATGACGTTCAGCCACGGAGACTATGCCCGGATCAAGGCCGTTGTGGATCCTGACGGCGTGGCAGAGGCCCTCTATTCCCGCGCCCTGGCGTATTTCCCGGATCACCGGGCCTATCTTGGGCTGGGCGTACTGCACCAGAAGCGTGGAAATCACCAGGAGGCGGTGCGGCTTGTAATGGAAGGATTGGATCATTACAGGGAGAGCGAGGCCCTGAACATATGTCTGGGAATCAGTTTCATGAGCCTGGGGCGATTTGAAGAGGCCCTTGCCCTTTTCAAACGATTTCCAGACTCCAAAGAGGCGGCGTTTTACGCCGGGAGGTGCGAGGAGCTCAAAGCCGGATCATGAGTCCGTCCCAGGCGATGGTAATCTGAAGGGTCTCTTTTTCCATGAGGAGTCGTGTCAGCTTTTTAGTGTCTTCCAAGAGGCGGTCCAGTTCACTATCGGTGTGGTTCGGGTCCTGGTGAAAGAGAACAAGATGCCTGACTTCGGCGTGTTGGGCCATCTCTACGCCGATCAGGTTGTTGGAGTGGCCCCAGTCCTTCTTGACCGTGCAGGCGTCAGCAAATGTGTACTGGGCGTCGAATATTAAAAGGTCGGCTTTCTTGAAGAAGGCGGTAAAGGGGGACATGTCTTCTTCCTTCACATTTTTGTGCTCTGCGTCGGTGGAGTATACTACCGTTTTTCCGCCTCTCTCAAAGCGGTAGCCGAAAGACATGCCGGGATGGTCCTGCTTTTTCGGGATGACTCTGAACCCTGCGATCTCGACCTCCCGGCCGGGCACGAGAGTTTCAAAGCGGATATCCGCACCGAGATTTTCGAATTCGAGGGGGAAGAAGGGAGGGCTTTGCTGAAGGGTGAAGGCCTTTTCCAGGTCAGGATGACATCCGTATAGGATAATCCGGTTTCCCGGGATAAGGGCCGGTGAAAAGAACGGGAAACCCTGAATATGGTCCCAGTGCAGGTGAGAGAGGACCACATGGAACTCCCTGGGCCGCTCTCCTGACTCCAGTTCCATAACATGGTTGCCGAAGAGCCGAATCCCGGTTCCCGCATCGCAGAGGACAAAATGTTTCCCGTCGCGGATCTCGACGCAAGAGGTGTTGTTACCGTAAGTGGCTCGCTCACTGAAGGGAATATGTTCGTCCATAAACCCGTCAAGGTCAACGCCCTGGCCAAGGCCGTGTTCCACAGCCTTGGCCAGGGCCGCGCGGACCTTTGAACGAACTTCGCGGGCATCCAGTGATGCAGGGATGGAACCCCGGGTCCCCCAGAATCGCACGTCCATGGCTGGTTATCTCCACTTGGCCCCGGCTTCAGAGGATAGTGCCTGTAAAGCCTAAACGTGGGGTTTCGGCCGGGACAGGTTCGGCCTTTCTTCGAGGCAATGCAGTATAAGTAAAAGGTATGCTTCTGTCAAAATCAAATGTCAATTCCCACTTCCAGGATGAGGACCTGCCTGGATGTTTCCAAAGGCTGCAGGATAGGGGAGCCGAGAGGAGCCGCTGAATCAGGTGAAGACGCGGACCATGAGCGGTATGGCCACGAAGGTGCCAAGGGAGCTTCCTATATTGGTGAAAACCACCACGAGGAGGATCCGCGAGATCTTGTTGCGCCAGAAGCCTTGAAGAGAGGTCATGTCTTGGGAAAGGCTTTCGAAATCCCGCACCTTGGGCTTGCTGATAAAGGCCTCAACCAGCCCCGCCACCCAGCCGGCGGCCATCATGGGGTTGAGGGAGGTCAGGGGTGAAGCTGTTACAGCGGAAACGATCGTCAGGGGATGAGCCAGGGCCGCGGCCGCTCCGAGCCCCCCCAGGACGCCGTTGGCAAGGACCCACCACTTGAGCATATCCATGCCGGCCGATGGCCCGGCCCGAAAGAAACCGACCGTGAAGATGGCCGCAATCAGGAGCGGAAGGCCCCACTTGAACACCGTCTTCCAAGGTCCTCCTGGAGGCACCTCGTTCAGGGCCTGAAGGTCCACGTCCTTTCCAAAGTGTTTCAGGATTCCCGGTACGTGCCCGGCTCCAACCACGGCAATTACCTTTCGGCCGGGGCTTTGCCTGATCTTTTCGGCAAGATACAGGTCCCGTTCATCGATGAGGACCGATCGAATCTCCGGAAGGCTCTCCCCTATCTCATCCAGCAAGGCCTCCAGCACATCCTTTTCCTTCAGGCTCTCGATGTCGTCCGGCGTCAGATCATCCAGTTCTCCGGAAGAGACGAGGAGTTGGGAAAAGAGTTTGATCTTGCTCCACAGGCCCATCAGCCGCCAAGCCCTGGCAAGGGTGACTCGAATGTCTCGATCCGCCAGGTGAACAACCGCGCCGGTCTCTTCGGCGGTCCGCACGGCCCGCAGCATCTCTTCCCCGGGGCGGACCCCCAGGTTGCGGCCTATCTTTCTCTGGAAGTAGGACAGGATCAAGTTCATGAGAAGGAGAAAGGACTTTTTCTCCCTGATCGCCTTGATGAGGTCGGTCTCCTGCCATCGATGCTCCTGGGTGAGGTTCTGATACCTGGATTCGCAGAGCTCGACGGACACAGTGTCCGGTTTCTCTTCTCTTATAACCTTTTCGACCAGGTCGGCGCTTTCTCTGGACACATGCGCCGTTCCCACCAGCAGGATTTCCTTGTCCTGCCAGGCAATGCGCTGGACGTTTGCATGATTTGTGTGATTCATTTACAGACCTTCGGCCCGGCAGGTTCTATTGAATCAGGCCTGAACGGGCTTTCCTGAATAACCTGGAATCAGGCTTCTTATCATACTCGGTGCGTCATTTCAAACACCGTGTCGGGTTCTTTTCTCTTGGTCCATGGTGTTGCGACAGCCGCTGAGAGAGGCTTGACTTTTGCCCTCAATTAGTGTCAATGAATGGGCAATAACCTGGCTTTGCCATCAATTTGATCGGAGGTGGGAGATTGCAGACACAACACGAAAACTCCATGGCCGCTATTTTTCAGCGACAGGCAGCCAAGTACGGCGACCGCTCATGCGTTGCCTACAAGAAGGACGGGCGGTATCAGGACATTTCCTGGAACCAGATGAATGATATGATCCGGGCCATAGGGTCGTACCTCATATCCAAGGGTATCGAGCCCGGGCAGAATGTCGCCCTTTTTTCTCCTAATCGCTACGAGTGGTGGGTCGTCGACCAGGCCATCCTCTCCATCGGCGCCGCCAATGTACCCATTTATGCGACCAACTCCGCTGAGGAGGCCCGATATGTCCTGGAGCACTCCGAGTCCCGCGTCTGCTTTGCAGGGTCACAGGAACACATGGACAAAGTGGTGGAGGTCCGGGACAGCCTTCCGAACCTGGAGGCCGTGGTGGTTTTTGACGAGACGGCGCAGAAGCCGGAAGGCGTCATCACCTTTGCCGAGGCCATGGAAGAGGGCCGGAAGCACGACAACCGGGAGGAGTTCGACCGCAGGCTAAAGGCCATAAAGCCTGATGACCTGGCTTCCATCATTTACACCTCGGGAACCACCGGCCCTCCCAAGGGCGTGATGCTCAGTCACGGCAACTTCCTGGCCAACATCCATCAGGTCCTGGACGACTTCAGCCACCTGGTGAACGATGAGGACGAGTTCCTCTCCTTCCTGCCCCTCTCCCACTCACTGGAGAGGACCGCCGGTTACTACCTTGCCGTGGCTATTGGAGGCAAGGTCTACTTTGCAGAGGACTTCGCCAAGCTCCAGGAGAACCTTGTGGAGGTGCATCCCACTCTGATTGTCAGTGTGCCGAGGCTCTACGAAAAGATCCACTCCGGAATTCTTGCCAAGGTGGGTGACGCCTCTCCCGTGAAGAGGGCACTGTTCGGATGGGCCATCGGGGTTGCCAGGGACAACCTTCCCTATGTCTGCCAAGGCAAGGAGAGGACCGGTTGGTTCAAGTTCAAGCACAACCTGGCCGACAAGCTCATCTTTTCCAAGCTCAAGGCAGCGCTTGGCATGGACCGTCTGAAGTTCGCCGTGTCCGGGGGCGGACCTCTGTCGGTTTCGGACGCAGAGTTCTTTCTCGGTATGGGCGTCACGGTGTTGGAAGGGTTCGGCCTGACCGAAACCACACCCATCACCAACGTCAACCGCCCGTGCATGATCAAGCCCGGAAGCGTGGGTCCTCCGGTCAAGGACACGGAAATCAAGATTGCGGACGACGGAGAGATCCTGATCAGGGGTCCCCAGGTCATGCTGGGGTACTACAAAAACGAGGCGGCCACGAAAGAGGTCCTGAATGAAGACGGCTTTTTCTGCACCGGCGACATAGGGAAGGTGGACGAGGACCAGTGCCTCATGATTACCGGGAGAAAAAAGGAGATCATAGTCACGTCGGGAGGAAAGAACATAGCCCCGCAGAACCTCGAAAACGCCATCAAAGGATCCCGGTTCGTGGAACAGGTCAGTGTGATCGGAGACCGCAGGAAATACCTGTCCGCCCTTATCGTCCCCAACTTCGAAGAGCTGACCAAGTGGGCCGACAAGGTAGGCGTCCCTTACAAGACCCGTGACGAACTCCTGAACCATGAGAGGGTACAGCACCTCTACGAGAAGGTGATCGCCAAGTACATGAAACCGTTCTCCCGGGCCGAGCAGATTCGTAAATTTCAGCTCCTGCCCGATGAGTGGACGCAGCAGACCGGTGAACTCACCCCGACCCTCAAGTGCAAGAGGCGGGTCATCGAGGACAAATACCGCGACGAGATTGAGTGCATGTATCCCCAATGACGGCCGGCGGAGGAGTTTCCGCCCAAGGCCTTCCCATAACACGCCCTGCGCCGGACCCCGGTACAGGGTGCTGTCCATCCAATGAGTTACGGCACATAAAGCCTTGAGCGCTTCAGGCTCTTTATCTGAATCGTGCTGCAACCCCCTAAGGGGGAGTCTCCAATAGCCTGGTCCCGTGCCCCAGGCCGCCATACCGGGAACATCCCAGCAACCCAAGGAGAACAGGAACACATGGCCAAACCCGCAAAAGCCCCCGGACACCATTTCATACGAAGCATTATAGACGAGGATGTTAAGAACGGTAAGAACGGCGGCCGTGTTCATACCCGCTTCCCTCCCGAGCCCAACGGTTACCTGCACATTGGTCACGCCAAGAGCATCTGCCTGAACTTCGGTCTTGCGCGGGAATTCGGCGGGCTGTGCAACCTCAGGTTTGACGACACGAATCCCACCAAGGAGGAGGTGGAATACGTGGACTCCATTATGGAGGACGTGAGGTGGCTCGGGTTTGATTGGGACGACCGGCTTTTCTATGCCTCGGACTACTTCGAGCAGCTCTACGGCTACGCCTTGCAACTCGTACGGGATGGGAAGGCATATGTGGACAGCCTAAGCCCCGAATTGATACGAGAGTATCGAGGGACTCTCACCCGGCCGGGAAAGGACAGCCCCTACCGCGACCGGCCCGTGGAGGAAAACCTGGACCTTTTCGAGCGCATGGCCAAGGGCGAGTTCAGGGAAGGGCAGCATGTGCTTCGGGCGAAGATCGACATGGCCTCTCCCAATCTGAACATGCGGGACCCTGTCATCTACCGCATAATGCATGCGGCGCACCATCGGACCGGTAAGACCTGGTGCATCTATCCCATGTACGACTTCGCTCACGGCCTGTCCGACTCTCTGGAAGAGATTACCCACTCCATATGCACTCTTGAGTTCGAAGACCACCGTCCCCTGTACGACTGGTTCCTGGACCAACTCGGCGTGTTTCATCCGCAACAGATCGAGTTCGCCCGTTTGAACCTGAGCTACACGGTCATGAGCAAGAGAAAGCTCCTTGAACTCGTCAGAGACGGTTGCGTGAACGGATGGGACGACCCGAGGATGCCTACCATATGCGGCCTTCGAAGGCGGGGGTACACGCCGGAGTCCATACGTACGTTCTGCGAGCGGATAGGTGTGGCGAAAAAAGACAGCACCGTGGATCTCTCCCTGCTGGAGCACTGCATCAGGGAGGATCTCAACCGAACAGCGCCCAGGGTAATGGCTGTGCTCCGGCCGCTCCGGGTAGTCATCGAGAACTATCCGGAGGACGGAGAGGAGGAGGTCGAGGCCGTGAACAACCCGGAAGACCCCTCCATGGGAACAAGGCGGGTGCCTTTTTCTCGGGAGATTTTTATCGAACGGGACGACTTTCGGGAGGACCCGCCCAGGAAGTTCTTCCGCCTGGCCCCGGGACGGGAAGTCCGCCTCCGGTACGCGTATTTCATTACGTGTCGCGAGGTGATCAAGGACGAAGCAACCGGAGAGGTAACTGAACTAAGGTGTGCTTACGATCCAAAGACTCGTGGGGGGGACGCCCCGGATGGAAGAAAAGTAAAGGGGACTCTTCACTGGGTCTCCGCCCGTCACGCAGTCGAGGCCGAAGTCCGTCTGTACGATCGGCTCTTCATTCGTCCGAACCTGTCGGACGACCCGCAGGGCAGTGATTTCAAGGACCTCCTGAACCCCGATTCCCTGGAGGCCCTTTCGTCCTGCCCGGTGGAGCCGAGCCTGAAAGACGCAAGGCCGGACAATCGATACCAGTTCGAACGGCTGGGATACTTCTGCGTGGACTCAAAGGACTCAAAGGCGGGTAAGCCGGTTTTCAACCGCACGGTGTCTCTCCGTGATTCTTGGGCCAAGATTGAGAAATCCCATAAAGGGAATAGTTGATTTTGTCTCCCGGCCGCCAGATGGGTTCGGCTTCAAACGAGGGATATTAATCTCCGGCAGGGGCCCTGGAGGGGCGTCCGGTTTCCGGGAAGGCCCCGGCGATAAGAGAGGTGGTAGATTTGGAAATATGGCGCTGCCTCCAAGTGCTTGAGCTCGAGGAGTGCTCCTCGATGGATGCTGTACGCAGCGCCTACAGGGACCTCGTGCGCGTGTGGCATCCGGACCGATTCACAGGAGATCCCAGATTAAAAAAACTGGCGGAGGAGCGTGTCAAACGTTTGAACACGGCCTACGAGACCCTGATAAAACACCTTGAACAGCTTGAGGGTGCAGACATCAAGGAGGCTTCAGGAGCAAATGAGTTTGTTAAACACGGATTAAGTTCAACGGAGGTCTTTTTCGAGGCTGGGACGCGCAAGGTTCTTACTATGTGCTATTCACTCGGCCGGGCCTTCAGGTCGGCATTGAGAGAGGCAAGGAAAAAAGAGAAAATTAAAAGACCTTGAAAAGGACTTAAACCGGTAATCTTTATACGTGCATAAAACTGAGACCTTGCAATTCTGCGTGCATTATATTATAAACCTAGAGTACTCTTTTCGGGGCTTTATTGTTTTCGATGGTAACCATAGCTATTTAATTGCGGAATGCCATGTGCCCTATATCCATTGATAAACAGACCAAAAAAAAGCTCAAGGGCATCCATAAAGAGATCAAAAAACTCAAAAAGAAATACAATAAGTTGGAGTTCAAGCCCTGTAAATGCGATGCTGAGCTAAGGGAGAAGGATCAAGAACTGGAACTTCTGAGAGGTATGATCAACGATTTGGAAAAGGAGCAGGATCGCTGCTTGATCAAGTCCGGTATGCTTAACTACAGGAGTTAGTCTGTTTTTTTATCCTTAATAGTCCTCCCCTTTTACCTGCTGCGGTGGAAGCGGCGGGTGCCTGAAGGCGGGCGACCGTTGTGCCGATTTCAGGCTGTGAGCCCCCTGCCGGCGTCTAAATACCCTTTGGACAATCGAATTATCGGTGTCATTGTTGTTAAAGCAGAGAAAGGAA
>CAYVDE010000040.1:0-23498 GCA_964450535.1 uncultured Desulfobacterales bacterium | reverse complement strand
TTATAACCTCGAGGATGTACTGGGTGACATAAAGGGAAAACAGGTTGGGGCGGGGGACGAGATCACGTATAGGAGCAATGAAATATTTCAGGTCAAATTCGTTACTCCTCAAGGCCTGTTTGAGGCCTTTCAGCAGGAGATCGGAGACGGCCGACGGGTTGTCCGTCTCAATCACCTTTTCCATAAGCAGGACCTGCGACAGCCTGCTGTGGATTTCCGGCAACTTGAACCGGAAGAACCGATCTCGCTGGAAGGCCTCCTGCTTTTCCTGACGTTCCAACCTGTTTATAATTTTGTCTTGAACATTGCCGCTCCCGAAACGTTTCATGGGCCTCCTTAACTATTCCTTTTTCTGGGAGGTCTTAGCTGACGAGACCTTGGGTTCGGTTTTCGGGGACGCATCGGTGTCCTTTGTGTCTGCCGACCCTTCACAGCTTTCAGATGCCGGTGTTGAGGGCGCGGCCGATGCCCCGTGCTTTCCTGCATAATCAGTCACGTACCAGCCGGATCCCTTGAGATGGAATGAGTTCATGGACATGAGCTTTTTCATGGCCCCGTGGCACTCCGGGCACTCTGCAAGCGGCGGATCGGAGATTTTCTGCATTACTTCTTCAAAATGGCCGCATTTAGTGCACTCGTACTCGTAAATGGGCATGATAACGTACCTCCCTGACTTTGTATTTACTAACAGGTCCCTCTGGCGAAAAAGCTATGGGACCGATAGGCGTCCAGTATGTACTCCAGATTGTTCAAGGAGAGTCCCTTTAATGCCTCCAGGGTAATGGCATGGACGATTTTTTCTTCCTGTTCCTTGTCCTCGCCGGTGATGTCGAACCGCTGGGCGAAGTTACAGAATCGAACTATGTGAACAAGTTCATGCGTAAAAACGTATACCAGGAGAGGCAGCAGACTCAGTTTTTCGTCTCTTTGCATGGCCGAAAGGATTCTATGATCCTGTAAGCAGATGTAATAGAAATCCCTTTTCCAGCCGTGCCGGTCAAGGTTATGCCCTGTATCTGAATACTTGTTCAGGACGGCGAATGCCGGTTCAGGGGCTATCTCGTGCCGGCGGAGGCTGACAAGGGTTTTTACGCCGTAACGGTGCCGCTTCCACTGAGCGAAAGAGAGCTTGTAATGACCCCCGGTTCGATCCTCCGCGATGTCGAGGGCTTCACCGGCGGTCTGAATTTCTTCGGATCTGAAGCAGGTCTTTGCATTCATGTTCAAGATCACCTGGGCCCCAATACATCCGGCGATCAAAAGTTAAGACCAGCTGCGTCAGTGTCAATGCCGTTGGTGTAAAAATGGTGGCGGTGACTGGACTCGAACCAGTGACACTACGGATATGAGCCGTATGCTCTGACCGACTGAGCTACACCGCCGCTTCAACTCGATGACCCTCTAGTATAAACCGGTTAGAATAACTGTCAACCAAATTATATGAGTTTCCTGCAGATCCGACGAAAAAGGGCGTCCCTGAAAAGGGACGCCCTTTATTTATGGGGTTATGCGTAAGGCCTCTAACCCATGACCTTCTTGACTTCCTCGGTCAGGACGGGCACGACCTTGAAAAGGTCATCCACCACACCGTAATCGGCTTTTTGAAAAATGGGCGCATCAGGATCCTTGTTGATGGCCACTATTACCTTGGAGGTACTCATCCCCGCCAGGTGCTGAATAGCTCCGGATATTCCGCAGGCGATATAGAGGTTCGGTGAGACAACCTTGCCTGTTTGCCCGACCTGGTCTTTGTGAGACCGCCATCCTGCGTCCACTGCAGACCGGGAGGCCCCTACGCTTCCACCCACCGCGTCTGCCAGATCCTCGAGGATCTGAAATCCTTCGGGCCCCTTCATGCCTCGACCGCCGGACACTATCTTGTCCGCCTCGGTGAGATCCACTTTGCCGCTTTCATCCTTGACGATTTCGGCCACCTTTGCTTTGGGAGCAGCTTCGTCCAGGTTGACCGGAGCCTCCGCTACATCAGCGGACTTGCCTGAGTCCGGCCCGCTGATCGGCATGACGTTGGGCCGGGCCGTGGCCATCTGGGGCAGGCTGTCATCGCTGAAAGTCACCTTTGCGTAGGCCTTGCCGGCGTAGATCGGCCTGACGGCCGTGAGTTTGCCGTCCTCTATGGCGAATGAAACGCAGTCCTGGGCCATTCCCACATCCAGCCGGGCGCTCAGTCGCGCTGACAGGTCCTTGCCCATGGAGGACGCCCCCATCAGCAGAACGGCCGGTTCGTTGGACTTGACGATCTCGGCGATGACCGGTACATAGGCGTCCGCTGTATAGTTTTCCAATTCAGGGTCTTCGGCTGCTATGATCTTGTCCACGCCGTATTGGGCGAGAACAGCGGCCTTTTCCTTTACGCCGGCCCCCAGTACGACCGCGGTCAGATCCTGTCCCAGGGCGTCGGCAAGCCGCCGGCCTTCACTGGCGACTTCAAAGGATATCTTATGGAGTTCTCCACTTCTCTGTTCGGCTATTACCATTACTCCTTGTGCCATCTTCTCAGTCTCCTTTGAATCGATGTATGGGAAAGCTCTCGGGTGGTTCGAAACCCAAAGAGCCGTTTCTGTCGAAAGCTAGATGACCTTGGCTTCCTCGTGCAGGAGCTTGGCCAGGGCGGCCGCCTTTTCCTCCGCGGACTCTCCTTCGACGATTTTTCCCGCCTCGCGTTCAGGCGGAGGCGTGAGCTTGATGACCTTGAGCTTGCGGGCCCCGGTCCCGAATTGGGATGGGTCAAGACCCAGGTCGCCCAGGGATTTCTCCTCGAGTGGTTTCTTTTTGGCCTTCATGATCCCCGGGAGCGAAGCATAGCGGGGCTCGTTAAGCCCCTTTTGGGCCGTTACCACAGCAGGAAGAGGCGATTCCAGGATCAGGGTCTGTCCCTCGACGGGGCGGTTGGCCTTGGCGGACGATCCGTCTTCGGATACCTCCAGCTTGGTGATAACCGGAAGATGGGGAATTCCCAAAAGTTCGGCCAGAGAAGCTCCCACCAGGCCTTGATCGTCATCAACTCCTCGTTGTCCGGCGAATATGATATCGTATTCAAGATCCTTGACGGCCGCCGCCAGGGCCTTGGCTACTGCAATGGCATCACTGCCCTCGAGCGCATTGTCCGTCACGAGGACGGCCTTGTCGGCACCCATTGCCAGGGCGGTACGAAGGGATTCTGTCACACGCTTGGGGCCGAGGCCGACTACAATTACCTCTCCGCCGAACTTTTCCTTGAGCCGGAGCGCTTCCTCCACACCGAATTCATCGTAAGGGTTCATCACCCACTTAATGGCTTCTTGGGCAATGGATGCCCCATCCGGAGCCACCTTGATCTGTGTCTCCGTATCTGGGACTTGCTTGATGCAGGCTATTATCTTCACCGCAACCTCCTTTCAGGTTTTCCTTTAAATTCCGAAAGCTTCCTGCCGGGGTCATCCACCAAGCCGTACAGGAAGGTCTCGCTGATTTGTCTGGCCGCGGTCTCAATATCATACTTTCTGCGGGTTGACAATACCCAGTATCGGGACAGTTCATCAAGGGCCCCGAAAAGGGCTCGCTTGGCCAGGTCGGGGACAACGTCTTTCTTGAAAAGGCCTTCCCGTTGGCCCTCACGGACGATTTCGGCTATCAGGTCCAGATACTCGGCGAAATGCTCGTTTTTGTAACTCTTCATGAACTTGCTGCTTTGCCGGAGTTCCACCTGGATGATCTCGGCCATGTCCTTGTTCTGCTCGATCAGCTTCAGATGACACAGTGCGAAGCGCTTGATTTTTTCGGCAGGACTTTCCGCCGCCGCGACCTGTTCCCTCATATTGGAGAGAACGAGCTTCATCTGCTCTTCGAACAGGGAGATCAGGATGTCGTCCTTGTTCTCAAAATAGAGGTAAATAGTGCCGTCGGCGACTCCGGCCTCCCTTGCGATTTCCGAGACCTTGGCCTGGTAGAACCCCCGTCGTGCGAATACACGTGTGGCGGCTTCAATAATGCGCAAGTATTTTTCTTTGTTCTTGTTATGTTTCATGGCAGATAATGAATGATCGTTCATTCATGATCTTTTGATACCGCCTGGCAGAAGCCCTGTCAAGTCCTTTGTGCCGGCAGGGGTGCAAGTAGGCTTGACAAGAGGTTTAGTGGTTCCGTATAGTTCAAGATCGCCTGCAGGATTGATCCGCAAACCGTTCTTTTCCCCGCACAAAGCGGCCTGGGCCTTCACTGTTAAGGCTTTCCCGGCTGATACAGTTGTGAGTCGGGGGTTTCAAGATAAAGAGGGGTAACCGTAATGCCCGATGAGACATCCCTCCTGAGGGGTAAGCACATACTGGCTGTGGACGATGAAGAGGACGTCCTGGACACAATAGAAGACACCCTCCAAGGGGCCCGGGTGGACAAGGCTCAAGACTACCACACCGCACTCGTCAAGCTTACTGAAAACCCCTACGACCTGGTGATTCTGGACATTATGGGGGTTGACGGTCTCAGACTGCTCGAGAAGGCCGTGGATCGAAACATCCCGGCTGTCATGTTGACGGCCCACGCCCTGAGCGCTGATACCCTTCTCGAGTCGATAAGGCTTGGAGCTATTTCCTATCTTCCCAAGGAGAAGCTCGCGGAACTGGAGGAGATCCTCGAAGGGGTGCTGGCCGCCATGGAATCAGGCGAGCCCACGTGGAAGCTCCTGTTTGACCGGCTGGAGGATTTCTTTAACGACAGGTTCGGGTCCGAATGGAAGGAAAAGGACAGAAAGTTCTGGTCCGATTTCAGCAGGACCTACCAGGTGAGCAAGGAGATCCAGAGCCGCTTGAAGCACGAACAGGGTGTTGGCTTGAAAGTCTGACCATGTTTTTTCGAACACAGCACACGTTCAAAAGAGCCCCTGTTTCCTGGGGCCGAAGAAAAGGCCTTTAAGGCGTTACTTGCTTTAGCATGGCTACAAAAGCCTTATATTGTAGCTGGGATGTAGCTGAATTGACTTGACAGGTAATGGCCGCTTTGGTTCAATCCCAGTCACAATGCGTAAACCGTATAGAGGTTAGGAAAGAAAGGAGTGTGGGCGCAAACGAAGAACCACCTGGATGCCTTGAAGCCGGCGTTTGAACCGTCCGGTGCCAAGTACAAGGCCATAGTGTCCAACGTCTCGCACCCGGCATTGAAAGGAACGTATTCCGGGTCCGCCATCCGCGACGAGTTGCTGGCCCGCGCGATGGGTTTTGCCCAATAAGGAGGATTCGTCATCATGAACTACGCCAGATACGCCAAGATCAATGCGCGCCACTTGCCCGACAAGATCTGCCTGATCGAGCGAACCCCTTCACAGGGCCTGAGAAGGACCCTGACGTGGAAGGAATTCAACAATGCCATTAACCGCACGTCGAACTACCTCTCAAAAGAACTTGGGGTGAAAAAAGGTGATTACGTGATGCACCTCCAGAACAACTCTTTGGAGTGGCTGGTCACCTACTACGGCATCATCAAGCTGGGGGCGGTGATCGTCCCTTTGAACTTCCGGTTTGTCGGCCCCGATATTCTTTATGCAGCCGGCGTTTGCGATCCCAAAGTCTTTATTCTGGGATCCGAGTTCCTGCCGGTGGTCCAGCCAGTGCAGGGAGACCTCACCACTGTTGAGAAGTACATCTGCGTGGGTCCCGAGGTCCCGGACGACATGATCGATTTTAAGATCGTAGATGCGTACGATGACGAATCCGAGGCCATCGTGGAGGTGGACGATTTTCACGACCTCGCCATGATGTTCACCTCGGGGACCACGGGCAAGCCCAAGCCGGTGCTCCACACACACTACTCCCTGAATAATACGGCCATCGGGAACGGGATGAGCTATTTCGTCCAGAAGAACGACAACTACGTATTCTTCCTTCCTCTGTATCACAGCGGAACCATGTTTCTCTGGGCACCGTTTTATGCGACAGGAGCTACGGGAACCCTGCTCAGAGAGTTCAAGGAACCCAAATCGATTATCGAAGTCATTGCCGAGGAGAAGGCCACGGACATCCTCTTTGTCGTGCCGGTGGCTGTGGCCGTTTTGAACGCCATCAAGAAGGGGGATATCAACCTGGCCGATTACGACCTCTCGAGCTGGAAGTACCTGGAGATCGGAGCACAGCCGGTTCCGTTCGAGGTGATGAAGAGCCTCGTTGAAAACCTCCCCTGCGCGGTCTCCAATATATATGGGATTACCGAGGGCGGTGGAGGAGGCACCTTCAACCTCTACCCGGAGGATGTGTTGCGGAAGCCCGGCTCCATCGGCAAGCCCACCTTCGGCGTAGAGGCCATGCTGGTGGATTTCGAAGGAAAGGAGGTCCCGCCCGATGAGGTGGGTGAACTCGTTTTCCGCACACCGCGCATGATGAAGGGATACTTCAAGAATCCGGAGATGACCGCAGAGACCCTGAAGGACGGATGGTTGTATACGGGCGATCTGCTGAAGACGGATGAAGAGGGTTATTTCTACATCGTGGACCGCAAGAAGGACATGATTACGAGCGGTGGAGAAAACATCTTTCCGGTGGAGATCGAGGATGCCCTCATGGAGAGTCCTAAGATCGACGATGTGGCCTGTATCGGTTATCCGGACGACCGGCTGGTGGAGATCGTCATGGCCATCGTGCAGGTCAAGGAGGGCGAGACCATGACCGGGGAAGAGGTCATTGAATTCGCCAAAACCAAACTGGCCACCTACAAGCTTCCACGCAAAGTCGTTTTTGATCAGGTCATGCGGAATCCAACCGGCAAGCTCATGAAGCCCCAGATGCGTGAGAAGTACACAGGCCGCAAGGAGGCCTTCCGCAAACTCGATTAGGAGCCGTCCCTGAATAAAGAGGGGTGGATCGATCATTTCATGCCTGCTGCCACAGGGACGGGTGCCCCCCGTCCCTGTGGCGTTTTGAAATCACGGCTGCACCTGCCGCCCAGTGCGGATATTCATATCACCACGAAGGATACGGAGAGCACGCGGCCTTTCCTGCCGGGGCGGAACGTGGTATAATTTCAACTTCACTAACCTAAGGGTGCATCCCTGAAAGACAGACTGCGAAAGATCACCGCCGATATGAATACCGTTCTTAACCCCAACAAGAAGACCTGGTGGAGAGAGGACCCCTTCGAGTTCATTAGGCCGGAATCGTTCGAATCCCTGGGAATCGATCCCGGCGATATTCCGCCCGGCACTTTCGCAGCCCACAGGCACCCGTCACAGCTAGAGAGCCGCTTCGGCGGCAATGCTTATGGGTTCGGCCTTTTCGAGGTTGGTGATCGCCTTAGCCCCGAGGATCTTGAACTCCTTCAATCCTTTTCCGAAGATGATTCCGATTACATCCGCAGGCATTACAGTGAGCTGAATAGAATCTACAAGAGCCTCGGCTTGCTGATCCGTTTCACTCGTCGGGGAAGGCCCTTTTATCTGGTTCCTGCGCACCTGGTATCCGGGACAATCAGCAACATTCGATACAAGGCCGAGGAAATCAGCAAGGTGGTCGATTTTCACCGGAGGAAGTTCCTCAAGGAGAGCCATCGCATCGGCTTGATCACCCATGCAGACGATCTCCTTGTCAACGATCTATCCCTGCGGTTCAAGGAACACAGTTTCGTTGTTTTCGACTCGCTGGAAAAGCTTCGAACAAATAGAGAGCCTCTGGACCTGGTCATTATCACCAGGGACCCTTACGAGGTTCTGGTTATGGAGAGGTTTCTGGGTCAGATAAGCGGGACCCTGTCCAAGGCCCGAATTGACAAGTACGTTCGGTATCTACTTGTGAAGATCTACCGCGCCCTGAAGCCGGACGGCGAGATCTATATTATTGCCAATCACTATGCCCAGAAAACAAACCAGAGCGTCAAGGTAACATTCAAGACCAACGATGAGAAAAAGAAGTTCCTGCTCTTCACCCATATCTTCCGCACTCGACGCAAATATCAGGTCCGGGACCGGTCGGAGCGAATACATGCCTTCGATTTTCAAAAATACCTGCGGGGTGTGTACGTGGAAAAGGAGGTCATTGACCGTCTTCTAGGCCACAGGGATCTTGATGATATGACAATCGATGAGGTGGCTTCCCTCCCCTATTTGAACTATCGGCTGGACGAAGAGGTTGACCACGATCAGGAGAAGACCTGGGATCGAGTGCTGTCCGTCCTTTTTAATGAGATTTCCTTCAAGCCGCTGCTTCCCGCCCCGCTCAAGTCCGAGTGGCGCAGGCGTTTTTCGGCCACCGGGTTCGTGCCCCGTTACAAGCTGACCTACCTGGGGCAGAAAAAGCCCCTGGTCGCGGAACTCGATGCAATCCGAACCGAGATCGATAAGTCCCAGCTGGCCGGCTGTCCCCTGGAGCTGCTGGCCGATTACCGGAATTCCTTCGAGTACATACTCGGGACACTGGGCGTACTCGATGAGATCAAGAGCCGCCTGTATTCGGGGCTGCCTGAGGTCTTCATGGCCCGTCTTCGGCAGCCTTTTGAGAACAGGCGTAGAAGATATGCGGGACTCAACGATGTCCTTCGGCTCATGTCCAGGGTCAAGACGCTCGAGCGTATTCGTTCTTACCTGAACCCGGACGGCATTGAGGGCTCGGAGACCCCTATTCTAGAACACCTTGAAATCCTGCCGTTTTTCGGGCTGAGTGCCGGAGAGCTGAGGGAGATCTATCTCATTGTAGCAGGACACACAACCATGGGGCGGGTCCTTTCAGGAAAGATGAATGAAAAGGCCTTGAAGCCGCTCTCGGATCTGGCCCGCAAGGAAGAGCAGGGCAGGGCCTTGAACCTGCTGCGCTATTGCCGCCTCATGACCATGGCCGAGACCGTGGCCTCACGAGGAAGCGAGTTGAGATCGGAACATCTGGCCGAGCTTTTCGACCTATACGAATCAGTGGTCCGTGTGGTCACCAACCGTGAAATGGACTGGGACCGCCTGCTCGATGAGAAGATCAGCCAGATGGGCGGCATTCATAACATGATCATCCGGAAGGTCCTTAAGCTCATGGACCTCGTGGATCATTTCGAGTTCCTTGACAGTTGGGCCGAGTTGCGGCTGAAAGGCGATATGGAAAAGGAAAGCCTGGCCGACTACGATCCGGACAGACTTCAGAAAATAGAGAACATTCTCAGGCTCATAGGAACCATCGAGGAGTTCGAGGAGCTCTTTTTAAAAGATGATTTCCTGGAACTGCCGATTTTTTATCGCAAGTTCCTGAACATGGAGTTTCATGGCACCGGCCACATCTTCGAACGGATGGACAGCCGGCATGCCTTCATACTCCTGTGGATCGCAGTCAACGTGTCACGAGGAGAGATCATCAATTTCAACCCTATTCTGGGCGACACTCCGCCGGGAAAAATGGCAGACCGGATCAAGCGGGTTGAAGAGGAGGCCGGTGCCATCAACACGGCCTACCTGGACCTGGACACCCTGGCCAGGTTCAGCGAGCACCTGTATCAGAGCGGCGCGGGCTTTGTTATCGGCACGGGGTTCCAGCTCAAAATAGATCCCAAGACCCAGTCCCTGGACCTTTTCTGTATCGACACGGACGAGGTGATCGAGCGACTGGACAGCCTTGTCAAGTCCTTTTCGGGTAGCAGCATAGCGGAGATCCCATCGAAAACCCTTGAGGACTTGGACGGATTGTTCTCTAAGCTTCAGGCCTTCCACAGTAACCATCCCGACCTCCTCAGTTACCACGAGGATCACGCAGAGGACTTCAGGCTTCCCGAGCGGCAAAGGGAGTGGTTTCGAAGAGTGACCGAGGTGCGGGAACGGCTTCGAAGCACCTTTCAAAACGTCCTGTTTCAGGCTGAAAACCTCTACACGGATATTAACGCCCTTTTCCTTCACGCGCGGTCTCTTTTCCGGTTTTTCCTGCCGGAATTGACAGGGCTCGAAAACCTTGACCTTGCCGGGAATATGTACCTCAACTCTTCTCCCATCGAGTATATTCTGCGTAACACGCGCAAGATTCAGGCCCTTGTCCGCAGGGAACGCCAGGATTTCCAGGACACACGACTGCTGCACAAGCTGGCTCAGCGCGAGTTCGGCCCCATGACGGCCGGCACCGTAGGCGCCAGCGATCTTCAGATCGAGGAACTGGAGGCCATTGTGGAGCGCCTGAGAGAGAACCCGCCGCTCTTCGATGCCCTGATAAAGTCATTTGTGTTTCAGGACCTGGGAAGGGTGCCCGAGCTTCGAAGACGCTATGAGGGCCGGGTACACCCTGTGGATCATGCAGGTGCCGGAGCGAAGTTCCTCGAGGAGGAAAACATACCGGAGCGTTTCGGTATGGAGGGAGAGGCTAGGTCATACCTGGTTACCCTGGTCCGTTACCACGACTTCATGCATCATATTCTCAGAGGAGAGCTTGATTACCGTGCCCTGCGGGAGGTCGTGGCGTTCAACGACATTGCCTTGTTCGACGCATTCTTTGTAAGCAGTTTTATCATGCTTTCGTCTCTTCGCGAAGACTTGATCCTTGAGGATCTGGCAGGAGAGCTCTTCCGTGTGCGGACAATGTGCCATCGAATCATGGAGGGGGCCGTGGATTTCGATGAGCATATGGACGGAGGCCTTTTGAGGGGCGGGAGGCTCTATCACGCCCTGAAGGCATACAGAGAGGGAGGCCTGCCTGAGGGCCTTAGTCCGACCGCCTACCTGGACGCGTGGGAAGAAAACAGGAAAGACGACGAAAATGATCTGGAAGCCGGGCGCTGGATCGCTGCGCTGGAGCGCATTTTCCGGCTTCGTGGGATCAAGACCGTGCGGTTTCCGGATGTGGCCAGGCTCATAATGAAGGTCCCGATGCGTTACATATACAATAAGAGGGGGCTCTCCGGAGTCGGCTATCCCACCTTCGAGAAGGAACTCTACGAGGCCTTCCGAATCCATCGAAGCCTGCAGAACCTGTCGGAAAACCTGCGTCTTTTTGTTCTGGACCGAATGACGGGGGATCAGGTGAGGCTTTACGGGTTCGAGAACGTGAGCCGGTACCTCAGCTACCAGAACCAGGTGAAGCTTCTTCTTGTCGCCCTCATGGGCTCCCTTCGGTTCGAAGCCCGACCGGACGCTCCGATTTCCCTGAGCTTTCTCGAGGTCATGCCCAAGATCAGTCGAAGGTACGAGGCGCTGAACGACTTTTTCAACGGGGTCACGGCGGAAGAGTTATGGGACAACCCGCGGCACGTGGACCATTTCCTGAGTTCGGGCACAGGGCTCTTGCTCCGCATAGATGAGAACTCCCGCGTGCTCGCCCTGGACTTCATCGACCGTGTCAACATTCAGAAAAAGATTTCCTATATGGACTCCATCACCAACCTGGACCAACTCAAGAACTATTTCCACTACTCCCTTCAGACACTTCGTAAGATCCCATTCTACACGGACGACTACGAGCTCGACTTGGAGGGGGCCTTTGATCGCAGACTGGAAGAAATCACCGATCTCATGCTGGACCAGGCAAGCAAACAGATGGGACTCCTGGGCGATTTCACCGAGATCCACAGCCTTTACACCGACCTGGCGGACCGCGCCCTGGACATCGGGTTCACCGAAGAACAGCGAAGCAAGCTTAGGGACCTATATGAACTGAGAAAGGACGATCTCAAGCGGCAGAAACTGGAGGAGATCGAGCGGCTGCTCGAAAGCATCCATGACCCCCATGAACTGAAGGATTACTGGGACGGAACAAAGTGGTACCTCTACAACAACCGACCTTACCTGGGTAAGGAATACGAAAACATGATAGCCCGTAGATTCGATGAAGTTATGGCCGAATTATCGGGGAATATAGCTGGCTGATTTGTTTACAACTATCTACTTCGTGTCCTTCGTGGTATAAAAAGCATCTGTTTCACCACGAAGGACACCAAGAACACGAAGAAGGGAAATAAGAATATTTAATCATAATTTTGGAACCATGGACTCAGCCGAAAAAACGGTAAATATGGAAAATGGCGAGGAACGGGCGGTGAAGATCAGTACCATGCGGATAGAACACATGGGGCCGGTCTTTCAACTCGGAGAGAGACTTTTTACGCTCACTGAAAGCCCCAGCCTCTATAGAACATGGGACGAGTACGAAGTGATCGACCTATACCGGAACGATCCCGGCTCATGCCTTGTGGCCGAGTTGAACGGCCGCGTTGTGGGGTTTGTCCTGGCATCCATCATCGACAAAAGGAATTCCCCTCGTCGATACGGCTATCTTGCCTGGTTCGGGGTGAGTGAGAATCTCCGGGGTAAGGGCATCGGAAGGAGGCTCTTTTCGAAATTCCGCGAGATCATGGAAAAAGAGGGCGTTCGGATGCTGCTTGTGGACACTGAGGCCAGGAATAAAGATGCATTGCGCTTCTTTGAAAAGTGCGGATTCTCATCGCCACAGGACCACGTATATTTGAGCCTGGACCTCACGAAAGATTGAAAGGTGGAGGGCCGCAGTGGAGGGGGAGGCGCAATGGCTAAGTCAGGTATGCGCATCGACCGGGAGAGGCTTAGAAGCCTGCTTCGTGAGATGATCGATATCTACAGCCCTTCGGGCAAAGAGGGGGAGGTTGTGTCCTTCCTGGAGGGTTACCTCGGAGAGGCGGGCCTGAATGTCCGTCGCCGTCCCGTGGATGAAGATCGGGATAACCTGGTGGTGCTGCCCCGCAACGCGGATCCTGAACTGGTATTCCTCGGCCATGTGGACACTGTGGCCGCCTTTGACCTCGACCAGTACAAGTGTGAGGAATCCGGCGACGAGATCGCCGGTCTCGGTTCAGCGGATATGAAAGGGGGCTGCTCAGCCATGGTGGAGGCCTTCGCAGCGTTCGAGGGGTGTGCGGGCCGGGAAGTGCCCGCCGCTCTCGCGCTGGTGGTGGGGGAAGAGGAGAGTGGGGACGGTACGATGGCTTTGCTGGAGGATTACCGTTTCTCATGGGCGCTGGTGGCGGAACCCACGAACCTGGCCCCCTGCCTGAGTCATTACGGGTATATAGAGATGGAGTTGAGCATCACGGGCCGGCGCGTCCACGCCTCCCTGGCCAACCAGGGAAGGAATGCGGTCAGGAGCATGCTTCAAGTGCTCACAGGGCTGACGGCGCATCTGGAAAAATACCGCCGGGAGGTGATATGCAACATCCGGGATATGAACAGCTCCCACGCCGGCTTTGCGGTGCCGGATCGCTGTGATGTGGCCATCGATTTACACCTGCCCCCGAATTCGCCGGTCGGAGAGATCGCAACGGAGTTGGAGGAGGTTGTGTCCCAGGCCCTTCCAGGGGAATTGGAAATCAGGGATGTCTTTGATTTTTGCACACTTCAGGGTGGGTATGTCCTGCCCGACAAAGGGTGGCTGCCTGACCTCCTCAAAGCGACTTACAACCGGCATGGGTTGCCATGGAGCCCCAGCGCTTTTCCCAGCCATTCGGACGCCAACCTCCTCTGGTCCGAGGGTATCCGCCCTGTCATCCTGGGTCCCGGTCAATTGGAGAAGGCTCACACACAAGACGAGTCGGTGAGCTTTTCCCAGGTGGCCCTGGCCTCTGACCTCTACCTGGACCTCCTTGCCTCTGTACCGTCCTGAGACGCGATTATTTTTGGCCGGGCTGTTGCCGAAGTGCATGGTTTAACAAATGCGATTTAGATATTTTTCTTCACCTTCTACGTGCACTTCGTGATCTTCGTGGTATAAAAAGCAGCTGTTTCACCACGAAGGACACGAAGAACACGAAGGAGGCAGTGTTAAAATTCCGGGCGTGATTAGTTGCAGTACTTGTGGAAAATCCTGCTAAGCGGGGACGAATCCGCGGAAAACAGGATTTGCGCTTTGTTTGATCCGGGCCATCATGGCGGAGACGTAGTCAGGTCGTTTCATGTCCCGCCATCGCGGATACCCGCCCAGCCAAACATACTGCACCAACTCCAGGAATCCTGTCTGTGAGAAACGGAAGGGGCCGACGATGATCTCTCCTCCCTCATGCGGATCGGCTGAGAACTGAAGGACTGCGGGCTCAGCGTACCTGTCAAGGATTTTGAAAACCTCCGCACGGGTCGTGTGCCCTTCGGTTTTCTGCCGGAAGTCCTCGGGTGCGGAGGGGAAAGGATAGCGGCGATAGACCTCCCCGATGAAACCCGTGTGGCGGACGTTGTGAATGGCTCCCATGAGGTCGCCTATGGAAGCCGGATCCTCGATCACCTCCACATCCCATTGTGCCTCAAAGGTCGCGTGTCCCGGATCTTCAGCCAGTTCGATGATGTATCCGCAGAATTCAGGAGCGAACAGGAAAAAGCGGTCCATGAGAAGCAGGTCCGTGTCTATGTTGAAGAACCCGAAGGCGATGGTGCCCCGGTTAAGGGTCTGAAATGCGAGCGGCATAAATATCCTTTCATCCCGGGCGTCAGTGATTGACTTCCACCCGGCCGGGTGGATACCATTGAAATATAATAGTCGATGATTAACATAAAGAGTTAATGTGCCGTTTATAGTGCGGCGGGTCGGCCTTAGGCCCCGACCAAGCGATTCCATTCATAAGTGAGGAGTGATTCCATGCTATCCAAGCCTGAGCTGAGAGAGGGAAACACATTCACCGGTTCTACCAAGTACGTGCTAGACAGCGAGCTGGCCCAGATCGTGAACGTCTCCATGGCGCTCGAGATGCCGCTGCTGCTCAAGGGGGAGCCGGGCACCGGAAAGACCATGCTTGCGCATGCCATTGCAGAGGCGCTGGGGATGCGGCTCATTGTGCTGAACGTGAAGTCGAGCATGAAGCTCGTGGAGGCCCTTTACCAGTACGATACGCTAACCCGGCTCAATGACAGCCGGTTCGGTGATTCCACCCGGGATGTGAGTAACATAGAGGAATATATAAAGATGGGCAAGATCGGACAGTCTTTCTCCTCGGACGAGCGGGTGGTACTCCTCATCGATGAGATCGACAAGGCGGATACCGATTTCCAGGACGACATGCTCGATGTGCTGGACCAGATGGAGTTCGACATCATCGAAATCGACAAGACCATTCGTGCCAGGCACCGCCCCGTCATCATAATCACCTCCAACGCCAAGAAGGACCTGTCCGACCCATTTCTGGGACGGTGCAATTTCCACCACATAGCCTTTCCCGATGACGAAATGATGAGGAGGATCGTGAGGGTGCACTTTCCTGAAATCGCTCAGGATCTTTTGGACAATGCGGTGGAATCCTTCTACCGGCTGCGCGAGATACGAGGGGTTGAGAAGAAGCCCGCCACCCGGGAACTCATCAATTGGATACGCGCACTCAAGGCCGATCCCGATTTCAAGCCCAAAAAACTGCTCAAAGGGGACATCCCTTACCTGGGTGTCCTCTTCAAGAAAAGCCCGGATTATGCCGTGGCCCAGAACAGCGTTCGGCGATCACGGTTCTAAGCGCCGGGCATCAAATAAGCCTGTGAGAGTTTTGTCATGTTCATAGAGTTTTTCTTTACGCTTAAGAGACTGGGGATTCCTGTGACCCCCACAGCCTTTCTCAAGCTTCAGCAGGCCCTGAGCATGGGGCTGATCCATACCATTGATGATTTCTACACGGCGGCCCGAGCCATCCTGGTCAAGAGCGAGCGCTGGTTCGACATGTATGACCAGGTCTTTGCCCACCATTTCGAGGGGGCGGAACTCCAGGACCCAACCGAGAGGGAACTGGAGGAGATCGCCAAAGCGATGTTGGAGGAGTGGCTCAAGTCCCCGGAGGAGCTTGCCGATGCACTTGGTGTGAGTGAGGAAGAGCTTGCCAAGATGAGCCCCGAGGAGTTGATCGACTACTTTCTCGAGCGTCTCAAGGACCAGACCGAGGAGCACCACGGCGGCAGCCGCTGGATTGGCACCAGAGGTACCTCTCCTGTAGGGCACTCCGGCTATCACCCTGGAGGCATGAGGGTCGGCGGGGTTTCCCGTAACAAGTCGGCCGTGAAAGTTGCTATGGATCGTCGGTACAGGGATTACTCCCAGGAGGGTCCCCTTACCCAGGCCCAGATCGGAGAGGCCCTCAAGCGTCTTAGAAACATGACGCCTGCAGGTCCCATGGACCAGATCAATGTGGACAAGACCATTTATCAGACCATGCGGAACGGCGGCGAGATAGAGCTTGTCTTCGACCGCAGCCTCAAGGATCGGCTCAAGGTAATCCTCGCCATCGATAACGGGGGATGGTCCATGGACCCGTACGTCGAAGTGGTTCAGACCCTGTTCAACTACGCTCGCGCCCAGTTCAAGGATCTCAAGACCCTTTTTTTTCATAACACTATCTATGATGTTCTGTGGGCCGATCCCCCTAGGCGAAGCAAACCGTTTCGGGTAAGCGGACTCCCCCGGCTGGACCCTGAAACCCGCTTTATCATCGTCGGTGATGCGAGCATGGCACCTTACGAGCTGATGGCCACGGACGGCTCCATCCACTATGAGGAAAGGTCCGGCCGGCCCAGTTATGAGCGGCTCCAGCTCATTAAAGACACATTCCCGCACGCAGTATGGATTAATCCAAAAATGGCCGATGAATGGCGTTATACTCGAACCATTCATATCATTCAGGAAATATTCCCCATGTTCGAACTCACTCTGGACGGCCTGGAAGCGGCAGTCACCCACATGATGAGCAGGAACTGAGAGTCGAGGCCTGCCCGTTCAGCTGCATGTCTCGCGAAACACAAGTGTATCGTGTTTATTGTGAGACACCCGTCTTGCCTTTATAGACAATCAGAGAGGACAAGAAAGCCGCTGGCCGTTGTTTTGGAAAGCTCCACTGAGGGAGGCCGGTTTTTCGCCTGAAGGACTGTATCACAGTGTCTCGGGTTTCTGCCGGCAGAAAAACCTGCCTCCGAGAGCGCTTGAATAACAAACTCATAAAAACAGTTAGTTATTCTCCGTGAGCCAGGTTTGGCCTATTGGCATGTGTCTTGAATTGTCAATGTTTGAAAAGAGGTGTTTTAGGATCATCGGTAAAATTGATTCGTTGTTTCATGATTATTGTTGAGGGCGCTATGAGACCCTGTGACGATTACCTGGCAGAGACCATAAGAATGACCGAGTCCATGCTGAGGCTTGCTGATGAGGGCGATGGCGCTCGGGAAGACGTGGGGTGCGGTGTTTTATATGGCGTCCTTCGTGACTCGGCATACAGGATCAGGCGTATTGCCGAGCAGGAGCGTGAGGCCCACATTCGAAAGGGTTGGTGGAACGAAAACGAAAACAAGGAGGGTGAAAATGGCTGAGTTTAAGTGTTGCAAGTGCGGGCATGTAAAGGAAGGACGATGCAAACCTCAGAAATGCCCTGAGTGTGGAGAAAAGAAGACCTTTGAGAAGAAAGAATCCTAAACCTCAAAGCCTGGTTGGCGATTCGATTCAGCTGTTGAGTCAGGAAAAAATGATGATTTAGGTCAAAAAAGATAATTAAAAGCATTAATAGTGATAGAAAATTCAGCTTGATACTATAAGGAGGAAACAAATGACCAAGACCGAAAAGAACCTGCTGGAGGCCTTTGCAGGTGAATCCCAGGCCAATAGAAGATACCTGGCATTTGCAAAACAGGCGGATAAAGAGGGCCATTCCCAGGCCGCCAGATTATTCCGGGCAGCCGCGGAGGCTGAGACGGTTCATGCACATGCCCACCTCAAAGCCCTTGGCGCTGTCAGGAGCACAGAGGAAAACCTGGCTGAGGCCGTCAGCGGCGAGACCCACGAGTTCAAGGAGATGTACCCGGCTATGATTCAGGCTGCAGAGCAAGAGGGAAACAAGGCTGCGGAAAGGTCATTCCGGTATGCCAACGAGGTGGAGAAGGTTCATGCGGACCTCTACCGAAATGCCCTGGATAACCTGGGTTCGCTTGAAGACGCTTATTACTATGTTTGTCCTGTATGCGGGTATACCGCTGAAAAGTCACCTCCTGACTCATGTCCGGTGTGCGGGGCCAAAGGGCGGTCTTTCTTGAAGGTGGAATAGGTAGTTGAAAGGCTGTATCAGTGGCTTTTGGCCTCATTGCTCGGGCCTTTGTGGGTACGGGGAATGTTTTTAGATTAAGAAACCAGACTGGACGCTCATACTTGGCGCCAGTGCTCATCGGCTTTGGGCTGCGGGCAAGGGCCCGCCTTAGATAAGGAGGGATTATGGGAAAGCCTGAGGAGATGTACCAGTGCCAGACCGTGAACTGCGGTTATATATACGATCCGGACCGCGGGGATAGAAAGGGTAAGATACCTAAGGGTGTCAGTTTTAATGAACTGCCAGACGACTGGAAGTGTCCTATCTGTGGTGCCGGAAAGAAAATGTTCAGGCCGCTTGCCGGCCCGGGGGCGGTGGAATGAGATGAACTGCCTTAATCCACGGGACACGGGAACATTCATGAATTACTGCTTGACAGGGAACTGATAGGGCCATATTATTGGTAATGATTCCTAATAAGCGGGGGGTCTTTGGTCCTGAAACATAAACGACAACGGATGACCCATCAAAGAAGTGTTATCCTGGAAGAAGTAAGGCGCTGCTATGATCATCCAAAGGCGGATGAAATCTATGAGCGGGTCAGGAACCGTCTTCCAAAAATCAGCATGGGAACCGTGTACAGGAACCTTGATGTCCTGGTCTCGAGCGGTTTAATTCGAAAGATCGGTCCGGAATTTCCCCAAATGCGATTTGACGGCAACACCAATGATCATTATCATATCACTTGTATCGGGTGCGGCAGGATCGACGATGTGGAGCTTGAACCCCAGGACGATCCGGCTTCGCAACTGGAATCGGCTTTTGGAAAGCTCACTAAATACGGTGTGTTCGGCCATAAACTGGAGTTTTTAGGGCTATGCGCTGAGTGTAAAAATCAAAAAGGTCATCTTTTTCGAGAATTCCAGGTCACGGAATTATTTGAGGAGGGAAGGAATAATGGGACTAAAGGGAAGCAAGACTGAGAAAAACCTTCTTACGGCATTTGCCGGAGAGTCACAGGCAAGAAACCGATACACCTACTTCGCAAGCAAGGCCAAGAAAGAAGGATACGTCCAAATCTCCAGTATCTTCGAGGAAACCGCCGATCAGGAAAAGGAGCACGCCAAGCGTCTATTCAAGTTTCTCGAGGGCGGCGAGGCTGAGGTCACAGCCGCGTTTCCCGCAGGTGTTATAGGCACGACACTGGAGAACCTGGAAGAGGCGGCGGCCGGTGAAAACCATGAGCACACCGAGATGTATCCCGGTTTTGCCAAGGTGGCACGGGAGGAGGGCTTCACAGAGATCGCCGATGTCTTCGAGAAGATCGCCGTGGCCGAGAAGCAGCACGAGAAGAGGTATCGGGATCTGGCAGCCAACATAAAGGCCGACCGCGTTTTCAAGAGGGATACCCCAGTGGTTTGGCGCTGCCGCAACTGCGGATATCTCCACGAAGGAAACGCAGCCCCGGATAAATGCCCGGCCTGCGACCACCCAATGGATCATTTCGAACTACTTGGCGAGAATTATTAGAAAATTACCGGCCTGTAAAGGCGGGCCTGCGGGAGGCAAGCGATGACGAGACAAACCCGAATGGTTACCATGAAGGGAACCAATCTGACACTGACGGGGAACCCCGTGGGCGTCGGAGACAAGGCCCCTGATTTTCAGGCCTTTGACAACGATCTCAACCCGGTGGCCTTTTCGTCCTTTTTCGGAAAGGTCTGCGTCCTGGCGTCAGTCCCCTCTCTGGACACGCCTGTCTGCGATATGGAGACAAGACGATTCAACGAGGAGGCCGGCACCATGGCCGGGGACGTTTCGATTATCACAATAAGCATGGATCTTCCCTTTGCGCAGAAGAGATGGTGCGGAGCAGCCGGAGTGGACAGGGTCACTACCCTTTCGGATCACCGGGATGCTTCGTTTGGGAATGCTTACGGAGTATTGATCGATGAGATTCGCCTGCTGGCAAGGGCGGTCTTTGTTGTGGACAGGGAAGGAGTGATTAAATACGTCCAGATCGTTCCCGAACTCACGGAAGAGCCGGACTACGATTCAGTCCTCGAGGCAGTGAGGAGTGTGGCCTAGAACCAGCGTTTTAAGTGGAAAATCTTGGGACAAGAAAGGAGGATTCAAATGGCACAAAAAATGGAGATATACAAGTGTGAAGTCTGTGGAAACATCGTGGAGGTGCTTCATGGGGGCAAAGGTGAACTGGTCTGCTGCGGACAGCCGATGAAGCTCTTCAAGGAGAATACCGTGGACGCGGCTAAGGAAAAGCACGTGCCCGTGGTTGAGAAGACGGCCGACGGCTACAAGGTGAAGGTGGGTGAAGTGGCCCATCCGATGGAGGAGAAGCACTACATCGAGTGGATCGAGCTTATAGCCGACGGCAAGGCCTATAGGCAGTTTCTGGAGCCGGGAAGCGTCCCGGAAGCCGTGTTCAAGATAGATGCCGATCAGGTCACGGCAAGGGAGTATTGCAACATTCACGGGCTGTGGAAAAAGTAGCCAGCAAAGCCTCCCGGAACTGCAGTTCATTGTTAGGTTCCGGCAGGCTTTATAGTGAAAAAGGAGTTATGACATGGGAGAATGGAAATGTCAGAAGTGCGGATATAATCTCAGTGCGGATGCACCACCTGAGATATGTCCCCAGTGCCGTGAAAAATGCGAGTTTGTGGACATCTCCTGCTACATTCCCGATTGCGGGAACACCGGCCGCGACAACCGGCTCAAGTAGGTGCAGTCCTGTGTGAAGGGTAGACTCAATTCGTCTTCGAGCGATTTGGTTTGGAAAAAGAGGAGCTCGTGATGGGGAAAGCGCTTAAGGAATGACCCTAAGGGCTTTTAACAAGAACGATAAAAGGAGGGACGACATGACAACACCTCAGCATTGCCCCGGATTCGACGATTTCAAAAACTTGAAGTCATTCACTTGCAAGTGTCCGGCTTGCGGTAAGGAAAAGGAGATTTTCTCAGACGAATTCAACAAAAAGCATATCTGCAGCCAGTGCAAGCAGGAGATTGATTTTACAAAATGCACCCTGGAGGCGGGAAGCTGATACGACAGGCACAACGGAATATAGGCAAATCTCTATAAATAAATCAGCAGCCGGTCGTATTTTTGGGTTTTTTTCTGAGTATATTTGATAACAGCATGACAAATTTATAAGAAGTTTTGTGACTACTAAAGCTGGAGTTGTTTAGATTCTTCAATAGTAATGGTTATCATTAGTGTTATAAATTATAATTATCGGAATGGGACGCACGAAGTGTTCCCAAGGAGAGGATGAAAAATGGAAGAATCCATCAAGAAAGAGAAAAAGAAACAGGATAAGGTATGTCTCAACCTCAGAGAGGTCACCATATGTGACGCGACTTCTCAGATGCTGGCCAAGGCTGAGAGGGATGGTGTGGAGACGGCCTTTCACCGGGCCGCCACCATGAAGGCTTGCCCTATAGGTGCGAACTCCGCCTGTTGTAAGCACTGTTCCATGGGGCCCTGCCGGCTCAACGCCAATGACCCCTACGGCAAGGTGGGCGTCTGCGGCGCAACTATTGATACAATTCAGGCGAGAAACTTTGCACGAATGGTTGCGAGCGGCGCAGCGGCCCACACTGACCATGGCATGTCCATGCTGGATCTTTTCAGGGAGGTCGTCAACGGCAACATCAAAGACTATAAGATCAAGGACCCCATCAAACTGGAAGAGGTCGCATCGGAGCTGGGCATCGAGACCGAAGGGCGGGACGTCAAGGACATAGCCTTGGACCTTTACCGCGAGCTCGAGCGCACATACGTGGCAGTGGAAGGGGAGATACCCTTTGCCAAGCGTGTTCCGGAGAAGACATTGGAAACCTGGAGAAAGCACGGTGTTGTGCCTCGTGGTTCCATGCGGGAGATCATGGAAATCATGCACCGTACCCACATGGGCGTGGACCAGGATTACGAGAACATCACCCGTCAGTGCTCCCGCACCGCCCTTTCAGACGGCTGGGGCGGCTCCATGGTGGCAACCGAGATCTCGGATATCCTGTACGGGACGCCCACACCGGTCAGGGCCGAGGTCAACATGGGCTGCCTCAAAGAGGACCAGGTAAACATAATCATTCACGGACACGAGCCCAACCTGTTCGAATCGATGCTGGACTCGGTGAGCGATCCCGGCCTGATCCAGGCGGCCAAGGAAGCGGGCGCCGAGGGGATCAACCTGGTGGGCATGTGCTGCTCCGGGGCGGAGATGCTGTCCCGCCACGGCATCCCCCATGCGGGGAACTTCATGTCCACGGAAACCATCCTTGTCACCGGTGCGGTGGACGCCATGGGCGTGGATGTCCAGTGCATCAAGCAGGGCCTGGCAAAGGTGGCGGGGTGTTACGGCACCAAGCTGTTCACCACGAACCCCCGCTGCCACATCGAGGGCGTGGAGCACATTGAGTTCCACGACCACACGCCAAGAGACTGCACGGATGCCATCGTGGAAAACGCTATCGTTCGGTTCAAGAATCGGACCGCCGCAGTGGAGATCCCCAATATCCGCAACATGGGTGTCCACGGGTTTTCCCACGAGTATATCAACTACATGCTGGGAGGCACGTTCCGGTCGTCTTACACTCCTCTCAACGACAACATCATCAACGGCAGGATTCGAGGAGTGGCCGGCGTGGTTGGTTGTACCAACCCTCGGGTCAAGCAGGATTGGGTGCATGTGGAGTTGGTCAAGGAGTTGATCAGGAATGACGTGCTGGTTGTCCAGACCGGGTGCTCCCAGATCGCGCTTGCCAAGGCCGGCTTGTACACGCCTGAAGCGGCGCACCTTGCGGGCGCCGGACTGAGCGAGGTCTGCGAGACAGTGGGTATGCCCCCGGTGCTGGGGTTGGGGTCCTGCGTGGACAACAGCCGAATTCTCATCGCCTGCGCCGAGATGGTCCGCGTAGGCGGGCTGGGCGACAGCATCGCCGAGCTGCCTGTGGCCGGGGCCGCACCCGAGTGGATGAGTGAGAAGGCCATCTCCATAGGCCACTACTTCGTGGCATCAGGTGTCTACACGGTCTTCGGAGTTACCTTTCCCATAGTGGAAGGGACCAAGTTCCACAAACACCTGTTCGGCGGGCTCGAGGAGCAGGGGTTCGGCAAGTGGGGCTTTGCCAAGGATCCCTATGAGATGGCCCGGCTCATGATCGCGCACATTGACGCCAAGCGTAAGGCCCTGGGTCTGGACAAGGCCCGCGAGCGCGTGCTCATGGACATGGCGGATCGTCAGAAGCTGGATGCCGCATAACCTTGAACGCTTATGGGCGTGTTGACAGGACCCGGAGGGATATGCCTTCGGGTCCTGTCCCATCCGCCTGCCTCTTGGACGGCCTGTGGGATAAGATAAGGAATTCCAAGTCTCGCGGGCCGTCTTCGGGTTATAACGGGGATGTTTCAGCCTCCTGTGGGCCGCCAATAACGGGTCCTCAAAAACCAAAAATAAAACCATATTATACATAAATATGTAGTGAAGTCAGGGCGTTGATTGCCTTGCTCTTGATTTGGGCCCGTGACCATATTATGCTCATAGTGATGT
>CAYVDE010000039.1:0-23554 GCA_964450535.1 uncultured Desulfobacterales bacterium | reverse complement strand
TGATACTTCTCCCCCGCCATTATGGTGCAGGCCCGGTAGAGCTGCTCCAGCAGCACGAGACGGGTCATCTCATGGGTCAGAGTCAGCTTTGACAGGCTCATGACCTCATCTCCGTTTCCGATCACCTCTTCTGAAAGGCCGGCGGCCCCTCCCACAAGGAAGCAGACCGGGCCTCCCGGTTGCCTGGACAGGTACTCCAGCCGGCGCGCCAGGCCGCGCGAATCGTACTGGGTCCCCTTGCGGTCAAGGGGTATCTTGTAGTCGCCGGGGCCTGCACGCCTCAACAGGGAAAGCCCCTCCTCCCGAATGATCTCGGCATCAGGGCGCCCCTTGGTCATTCGAGCCGCCTTCACCTCGACCCAGTCGGTCTTCACGTAACGCCGCAGCCTCTCCAGGTAGAATCGTTCACCCTGGAGCAAAAAAGGCGCGCGCGTGCGGCCCGCCACGATGACCTTGATTTTAAGCATGTCTGTGAGTCTGTGTCGGTGTCTGTGTCAGTGAGTTTGTCTCGGTGACTGTGTCTTCAACGGTGTTACTTCAGGCCCTTTTCTCCAGGCCCAGCATGCCTGCTATCTCGGCCGCGGTCTCATGGACGAATCGTTTCAGGTCGTCCCCTTCCAGGGGCCGGCCCGGTTCAGGAAAGCGGTTCAGGGTTTTGGGCCTGACAAGCGCCGGTTTGTTCTTGAACTCCGGCTTGGGCCTGATTTCAAAGGCGGGATCAAAGGCGTCCTCGAAGTACATGTCCTGAAATCCCAGGAATTTGAGCATGTGGGCCGTGGAATCCAGGACTCCCACCTCTTCTTCCCGGACAAGACCTTTTTCTATGGCCTTTACAAATCCGGCCATGGAGGCCCCTCCCTGAGTACAGGCGATGTTTCCGTTCCGGTTTGCCGTCAGCATGGCGTCCATGATCTCCTGCTCGCTCACCCGGACCATGAACACACGGCGCCGGCCCGCGGCCTCGTCATACAACCGCACCCGTTCAATCACGCGGGGCATGGACACCGGGTTTCCGATCATGGCCGCCTGTGCCACGCTGGGGCGCACGTTCACAGGCACAAAGGAGCGGGACACCGCGTCCTCCTCCAGGTAGTACCGGAATACCGGATCCGCATGCTCGGACTGCACCCCTATTACCTTGGGGAGCCTGGTTATGATTCCGGCCTCGTAGAACTTCATGAAACCGCCCAGCACGGCCGTGATGTTGCCGGCGTTGCCGATGGGAACCACAACCACCTTGTCCTCCACCTCATAGTCGAAATCCTGGGCGATCTCAAAGGAGAAGGTCTCCTGCCCGAGAATGCGCCAGGAGTTCTTGGAGTTGAGCAGGGCCACATGGTATTCTTCGGCCAGTGTCTCCACCACCTTCATACAGTCGTCAAAGACCCCTGGGATCTCAAGGACCCTGGCGCCGCTGCCCAGGGGCTGTCCCAGCTGCTGGGGTGTGACCTTGCCCTGAGGCAGGAGAACTATAGAGGCGACCGCATCGCCGAGATACGCGGCGTAAAGCGCGGCCGAGGCTGATGTGTCACCTGTGGACGCACAGATGGAGAGCACGTGATCCACATCCTGTTCGTGCATGAAATGGTTCAAGAAACTCAACGCACAGGCCATGCCGCGATCCTTGAAGGATGCGCTGGGATTCAACCCATCGTTCTTGAAGTAAAAATCCCGGCCTATCTCTTGTCTCAGCCGGCGATTTCCCCTGACCACCGGGGTATGGCACTCTCCGAGGTATAAAATCCGATCCAGAGGTATCACCGGTGCAATGAACTCGTAATAGCGAAACACCCCCTTGAGGGCCTGCATATTGAGCATCCTGCGATAATCCAGTATTCTCCGCCACGTTGTACCGTTTGTCTCTCTTACCCGATGGAAATCCGGGTTGTGGAGCAGCAGAACGCCGCCGCAGTTCGGGCATGTGTAAAGGAGGCGCTCAATCCCGAACTCTTCGGCGCAACCGAGACACCTGTAAATCATGCGGCCCGAGGGGTGCGGGATGACGGCATGCCGGATGTCCTCGGGAAAATCATCTATCTTCATAAGCTTATCTCCCTTACAGCAACAGGGGGGCGGAATCGGAAGTGAGTATCTGTAGCATCCATTCCGCCGGTTTTCAAGCACGGGGAATAGGGGTTTAGCTGTTGAAGGAAAGGCCATAAATCTTCAATTGGGGTGTCAAGGAAGGGGATTTCTGCTCGGTCACGAACCACGAGCCACGGATCACGGGTTTAATTACATTGAAATCTTGTGGTCAATTCGAGTTCGTGGTAATGAAATCGTGCGCTGTAACGCCTGCGCAGAAGGCGGAAACGATGCCATGATCCTGGAACAAGTCAAGGAAGTCCTAAAAATCGAGGCCCAGGCGATCCTGGACCTTGTAGACCGGGTCGGTCCTGAGTTCGAGAAGGCCGTCCATATGATCCTGGAATCCAAGGGCAGGGTCATTCTGACAGGCATGGGGAAATCAGGCCTGGTCGCCAGAAAGATTTCCGCCACCCTCAACAGCACGGGGACTCCTTCCCTGTTCCTACACCCGGCCGAGGCCATCCACGGAGACCTGGGCATGGTGACACCCGACGATATCGTCGTGGCCATCTCCAACAGCGGCCATACCTCCGAAATCAACAACCTGCTTCCGATTCTCAAGGGCATGAAGGCGAAAATCATCTCCATGACCGGAGGGCTCGACTCGGTCATGGCCAGGGACAGCGACGTCACGATCGACGTGGGTGTGGAACGGGAAGCCTGTCCCATGGGCCTTGCCCCCACTGCGAGCACAACGGCCGCCCTTGCCATGGGAGACGCCCTTGCCGTCGTACTGATCCACAGCCGCCGTTTCAACCGGCAGGACTTCCGGAAGTTTCACCCGGGAGGAAGCCTGGGCGACCGTCTCTCAACCAGAGTGAAAGAAGTGATGCTCACGGACGACAGCATTCCCGTGGTCCTTGTGAGCGACGGCTTCACTGAAGTGATCCGGGAAATCAACGCCAAGGACCTCGGGGCGACCCTGGTGACGGACGGAAAAGGAGAACTGGCCGGTGTTATAACGGATGGTGATCTGCGACGAACCATAGCCCGCGGGGAGGACATCCGTCACCTGAATGCGGGGGATATCATGTCATCGGCGCCCAAGACCGTGCATGAAGACCAGACCGCTGCGGAGGCCCTCGCCATCATGGAGATGTTCGGTATAACCCTTCTGGCCATCCTGGACAACCGAAAGCGGATACGCGGGGTGGTGCACCTTCACGACCTCCTGGGAAGAGAGGATTTTAGGCTCAATGGCGGATTCAACGTGTCCCAGAGGCCTGATCGCTGACCTGATCACGCCCATAGGACCCAGCGGCGCGGTGGACAGGTCCGGCATGGACCGGATACTGGACCGGGTTCTTCACCACGTTCAGGGGATTCTTTTGTGCGGGCCGGACGCCGGGGACGGGGCCGTCCTGGGCCAGGCTCAACGCCTCGATGTGCTTCTCTCCGCCATGAAACGGGTCAATGGTCGCATCCCTCTGATGATGTGGATCACCTGCAATACGCAGGACGATACATCCTCCATGCTGGAGGTGCTCGAAAAAGGGTTGGAGAAAGAGGAATACCCGGGGCAGATCTTCTGGCTGGACACGCCTCTTATATACCACAGCAACCGGGGCCTGCCGCAGCACTTGAGAGATCTTACCTCCTTTTCTTCCAGGCCGATCATCCTTTATAACGACCCCGAACGTGTAAAGCGGGACGCCGGGCCGTTGAAGCGGGCCAATATCCGCACCGCCATCCTGAAAGAGACGGTACTCGTGGAGGGTGTCACAGGAATGGTCTTTCGGGGGCCTCTGGACCGTGCACGAAACTACCAGAAGGCCGTACGGTCTCGAAGCGGTTTCCGAATCTACGACGGAGATGAATCCCATTTCCTGTCTCATCCGAGCCGTCACGGTGTCCTTTCCGCCGGGGTCAACCTGGCGCCCGCAGCATGGCAGCGTATCACGGCCTCTTCGCTCGGGATGACCGGTGAAGAGCAGAGATATCCCGGCAACCTGAAACGGATCTGGGAACTGGGTCAATACCTGGATGCCCTGCGCGGAATTTACGCCGAAGAGCCGGCCGGGCTGCTTCGAGGCGCCCTGGATCTTGCAGGAGTGCTTGAACCTGCCGCCTCCCTCGAAGGGGATCCCAAGAAAGACGGGGCTCACCGGCTGTATGATCTCATGAAACAGCACGGGGATGCTTGAGCCACCCCGTGGAGCGGTCTTGACACCCGGCTCAGGTGCGGTAAAGTACGCCCACCTTTTAATTCACGACAAGGATGACATGGAAGAGGGGGAGGGACTGATGATTTCCGAACTGGACGCCCTTTGCATCAACACGATCCGCATGCTCTCCGCCGACGGAGTGGAGCGTGCCAAATCCGGCCATCCCGGCCTCCCAATGGGTGCCGCAGCCGCCGCCTATATACTGTGGACCCGGTTTCTCAAGCATGACCCGAGCAGCCCTCAGTGGCCGGACCGCGATCGCTTCGTCCTTTCCGCAGGTCACGGCTCCATGCTCCTTTACAGCCTTCTCCATCTCACCGGCTATGACCTCACCGTGGAGGATCTCAAAAGCTTCCGGCAGTGGGGCAGCCGAACGCCGGGCCATCCCGAGTACGGCCACACCCCGGGTGTGGAGACGACCACAGGCCCCTTAGGACAGGGCCTGGCCAATGCCGTGGGCATGGCCATGGCTGAACGGTTTCTTGCGGCCCGATTCAACCGGTCCGGCCACGATATAGTGGACCACTACACCTACGTGCTCGCCGGAGACGGGGATCTCATGGAAGGCTTAACACACGAAGCCTCCTCTCTTGCGGGCCATCTCGGGCTCGGCAAGCTGATCTGTATCTATGACGACAACCGGATCTCCATTGACGGCAGCACGGATCTGGCGTTTACAGAGGACAGGGAGGCCCGGTATCGAGCATACGGATGGCACGTCCTGAAGGTTGAGGAAGGAAACGATTTGGAGGCTCTGGAGCAGGCGTTTCGAGAGGCCAGGTACGAGAAGGAACGACCCTCTTTCATCGCTGTTAGAACCCAAATCGGTTTCGGCAGTCCCAACAAGCAGGACAACGCCTCAGCCCACGGCGAACCCCTGGGCGAGGAGGAGCTGCGCCTCACCAAGGAGAACCTGGGTTGGCCTCAGGATCCTTTGTTTTACACTCCGGAAAAGGCGGTTATTCACTTCAGAGAGGCCGTGGAGCGTGGCCGCGCCTGGAAGGACGGCTGGGAGGCACGATTTGAGGCTTATGAGAAGGCATATCCGGAGGAGGCTTCGGAACTGTCCCGGTGGATACGAAAGGAGCCGCCGTCCGGCCTGGATCAGGCGATCCCGGTCTTTGAGGCAGATTCCAAGCAGGCCACAAGAGCGGCATCCGGCACCGTCCTCAACGCTGTGGCGCCCTTATTTCCCAACCTCGTGGGAGGATCCGCAGACCTCTCACCCTCCAACAAGACCGTGGTCAAAGGAGCGCCGGTTTTTCAGGCCGGGCAATACCACGGCAGGAACATCCACTTCGGGGTCCGCGAGCACGCAATGGGGTCTGTGATGAACGGTATGGCCCTTCATGGGGGTATCATCCCTTACGGAGGCACATTCCTCATTTTTACGGACTATATGCGGCCGTCGATCCGCCTGGCCGCAATGATGGGCCTGCATGTCATATACATAATGACTCACGACAGCATCGGCCTTGGAGAAGACGGCCCGACCCACCAGCCCATAGAGCAACTCGCAGGACTGCGTGCGATTCCCGGGCTCACCGTGATCCGCCCATGCGATGCCAACGAGACCGCCATGGCCTGGCAGTGGGCCCTTGAAAAAACAGATGGGCCCACACTCCTGAGCCTGACCCGCCAAGGCTTACCCACGCTGGACCGGGAAAAGCTGGGCCCGGCCGAAGGTCTGAGGCTTGGTGCGTATGTGCTTCGTGACCCCAAAGACGGCCGGCCCGAGATCATTCTCATAGCGTCGGGCTCAGAGGTGCACACGGCCCTGGATGCGGCGGATCGCCTGGAGCAGGCAGGAAAGAGGCCCCGCGTGGTGAGCATGCCGTCTTGGGAGATTTTCGACCTTCAGCCGGATTCATACCGCAATGAGGTCCTACCCCCGGACATCCACGTTCGTGTAGCTGTGGAGGCGGGGGCCACGCAGGGTTGGCACCGGTTCACCGGTGAAAAGGGCCGTGTGATCGGCATCGATCACTTCGGGGCCTCGGCTCCCGCCAAAGTGCTCTTCGAGAAGTTCGGCATTACAGGAGAACGGGTGGCTGAAACGGCCCTGGAACTTGTGAGCAAATAGCAGCTGATCAAGCCGTCTCACACACAACAAACCCCACACCGGTCGCAGTGACCCACCTTGCACTCGGGTGACTCCTTCTCTTCCAGTGCGAGCCGGTATTCCCGTCTCAAGTGGTCCTTTTTAATGCCGTGATCGATGTGATCCCAGGGCAGGACCTCGTCCAATCCCCTGGGCCGGCGGACAAAGAAGTCCGGATTAACCTCGCTGTGGCGAAAGGCCCCTTTCCAGTCCCCTTTCAAACGGTGGGCCGCCATCAGGATCTTTCCCGCCCTGCGGTCGCCCATGGAAAGGAGCGCCTGGACATATGCCCACCTGGGAACATCAAAGGAGGCGGTCATTCCGCCTTCCTTCATGACTGCCCTTCGAATCCTCTTCTGCTTGTCCTTGAGTGAAGCCGTCGATTCCATGGGAAACCACTGAAAAGGCGTAAAAGGTTTGGGCACAAAACAGTTCACGCTCAGCCTGATCAGGCCGATGGTCCCTCTTTTGCCGGATTCGCTGACCATCCGGTGTTTTATCCTTTTCGCCAGTTCCACGATACCGCTCACATCATCAGGTGTCTCCGTGGGCAGCCCGACCATGAAATAGAGCCGCAAGGAAAAATCCCGGATCGAGGCTGTCATCCTTACGGCCTCTAGAATCACCTCCTCGGTCATGTGCTTGTTTATCACTCGCCTGAGCCGGTCGGTCCCGGCCTCCGGGGCGATTGCCAGGGTTTTCTGCCCGGCCCTCTCGAGATTGATCAGGAGCTCGCGGCTGAGGGAGTCGGCCCGCAGGGAGGATACGGAGAACTCCCCGCCGGTATCCACGATCCGCCCGGTCAGTTTCTCGATGCCCGGCATATCCGAGACAGCGGGCGCGAGGAGGCCCAGTCTCCGCGTCACCGACAGGGCCCGGTCCACGCATCGAATCAGCTCTTCTTCCCCTCTTATCCGCGGGGGCCGGTACACATACCCGGCGGCGCAGAACCTGCAGGACCGTCCGCAACCGCGGCCCAGCTCCACCAGGATCTTTTCCCCGAACTCGGTATCCGGAGTTGTGATCAGGGAAACCGCGGGCTCGCTGCCTTCCATATCCCGTGCGGGTATGATTCGTTCCGGGACATTTCCGTCGACAGGCTCGATGCACTTGATAGTGCCGTCGGATCCATAATGAGGCCGGTAGAGCGCCGGCACATAGAATGAAGGTATCTCAAGAGCCAGTTGCCCCAGGATCTCCCCGCGGCCGGAGCCCTTGCCCGACAATTCCAGGAAATGAGTTATGAACCTTTCGAGGACCGCTTCGGCCTCCCCCAGGAGAAAAGCGTCGAAAAAGGCCGCCAGGGGCTCCGGGTTGAGCATGGTGGTAATGCCCCCGCCCAGGACCAGGGGATAGTTGTGGTCCCGGCTCTCCGAAAGGACGGGAATGCGGCCCCAGTCGAGCATGCGGAGTACATTTGGGTAGTCGTTTTCAAAAGAAAGAGAAAAGGCGATAAGATCAAAGCGGGACAGGGGGGAAAGGGACTCCATGGAGAGGAGTCCCTTCCCCCCAACCGGAGGGAGGGAGGTCTCCGGTTCGCCGGGATGAAAAAACCGCTCCGCTACCACGCGGTCATCGCGGTTCAGGAGATCATATACAACCTGAAAACCGAGGCTGGACATACCCAGGCCGTAAGTGTTGGGATAGGCAAGGGCCACGGATAGACGCCCGCCCCAGTCCTTTTGAACGGTGCCCTTCTCCCCGGCGAGGCGCTTCCGTTGAAGCGATTCAAGCTTACCGCCCACGCTCCGGCTCCCGGTCTGGACAGGCGGCCGGCTCACCGCCGCCTGCAAACCGTATGGTATGCAGCCATGCCGCCTAGTAGGCCTTGGACTGCTTGGTCCTCAGGAATGTAGGAAAATCCAGGCTGTCCCTGGAGAACGCCCTCCGGAAGAAGCCCTTTTTCTCCTCCTGAACGTCTTCATGGATGTCGCCGAACGGATTCTCTTCGACCTTGGCCCTCATGAAAGCGGGTATGTCCAGGTTGTCATCGTCCAGGTCGTTCCCGTTAAAGGCTGATCCGGTCCCGGTGCGAACGGTCCAGGCCTCCCCGGCCTCTTCCGGGCTCGCTTCCCTCACCCCGCCGGAACGCTCGGCCATCCGGTCTCCCAGCCGGATCACCTTGCTGTACTGCTCGCGGTCGATGCCCGTGGCGATGACCGTCATCTGGACCTCGTCTCCCATGCTGTCGTCGAATACCAGCCCGGAAAAAATCTCCGCGCCTTCGTCCACTTCCCCCTTGACGTAGGTGAAGGCCTCGTCCACCTCTTCCATTGTCATGTCCGAGGGTCCGGTCAGGTTCATGAGGAGTCCCCGGGCCCCACTGATGGAGATATCCTCCAAAAGAGGGCTGTTGATCGCCTCACGCGCGGCTTCCATTGCCCTGCCCTCGCCTCCGGCCCTGCCGGTTCCCATTATGGCGGTGCCCATCTGGGCCATGACCTTCTTTACGTCGGCGAAGTCCAGGTTCATGAATCCGGTGCTGTTGATCAGGTCCGATATGCCCCTGACGGCGTTCATCAGCACTTCATCGGCCCGTACGAACAGTTCCCTGACGGTGCTGTTCTTGGTTCCAACCGACTTCAACCGTTCGTTGGGAATTATGATCAGGGTGTCGACTTCCTGCTTGAGATTCTCCACCCCTTCCAGTGCTCGCCGCATCCGCTTGTCGCCTTCAAATTTGAAAGGCTTGGTGACCACGGCAACTGTGAGGGCTCCGGCCTCCCTGCACTCGCGGGCCACCACAGGCGCCGCGCCGGTGCCGGTACCGCCCCCCATGCCGGCCGTGATGAAAACCATGTCGGCCCCTTCCGAGGACTCTCGAATGTCACTCACACTCTCCTCGGCGGCCGCCTGGCCGATCTCGGGATCGGAACCCGCTCCCAATCCCCGCGTGAGTTCCGAGCCGAGCTGGACCTTGCAGGAGCATGCTGATCTCTCGAGGTCCTGGCTGTCCGTGTTGGCGGTTACGAAGTCCACCCCCTTCAGCTTGGCGGAAATCATATTGTTGATAGCGTTCCCGCCGGCGCCACCGATGCCGATGACCTTGATCTTGGCACTGTAACGGCCTCCCTTGTCTTCCACGAACTCAAACTTCATGATGTCCCTCCTTTTTGATACGTGTGAGCCTCCCGACATAATCAAACAATCTCCTTGAACCATCTTTTCATCCTGTCCATGACCCGCCCGAAAATATTCGTGTCGCGAATCCTGAACTTCTTCCCTTCCTTTCTTCTCTTTGCGCCGTAAAGCACGAGGCCCACGGCCGTTGCATACATGGGCTTGTTGACCACTTCCACCAACCCTTTGATTCCACCGGGATATCCTATGCGGGACGGCGACTTGAAAATCGTCTCCGCCATTTCCGCAATGCCCGATAGCTCAGCGGATCCCCCCGTGACCACCACCCCAGAGTTGATGGAGTCGGCAAAGCCCGAACGCACGAGTTCGTTCTGGATCAACGTAAATATCTCCTCCACCCGGGGCTCCAGGATCTCGCCCAGGATTTTTCTTGCCAGGACCCTTGGCTTGCGTCCTCCCACGCCGGGTATCTCTACTGTTTCATCCTCCCCGATCATCGAGCAGAGTGCGCAGCCGTACTTCATCTTGACCTTTTCCGCGTCCTTACGGGAGGTTCTCACGCCTATGGAAAGGTCATAGGTAAGATTGTCCCCTCCGAGGGCCAGCACAGAGGTGTGCTTGATGGATCCCCTGGAAAAGACCGCGAGGTCGGTTGTGCCTCCACCGAAATCGATGAGGGCGGCGCCCAGGCTCCTCTCCTCGTCCGAGAGCACGGATTCGCTCGATGCAAGGGACTGCAGCACGATATCCGCCACGTCCAGGCCCGCCTTGTTGGCGCACTTGATGATGTTCTGCGCGGAGGTCACGGCTCCCGTGACAATGTGAATCTTGGCTTCCAGCCGCACCCCCGACATGCCCAGGGGATCCATAATCCCGTCCTGATCGTCCACGATGAACTCCTGGGTGAGGATATGGATCACTTCCCGGTCCATAGGTATGGCCACGGCGCTTGCCGCCTCGATAACCCGTTCCACGTCTTTTCGGGTCACTTCACGGTCCTTCAGGGGAATGACCCCGTGGCTGTTGAACCCCTTTATGTGACCTCCGGCTATGCCGGCATAAACCGAGCTGATCTCACAGCCGGCCATGGTTTCCGCCTCTTCTATCGCTTCTTTGATTGATTGAACGGTGTTCTCGATATTGATCACCACGCCCTTTCTGAGCCCTTCGGAGGGGTGGGTGCCGATACCTATTATTTCGATCTCGTCCGACTTCAGCTCCCCAACCACGGCGCAGATCTTGGTGGTCCCAATGTCCAGCCCTACTATGATGTCTCCGGCCATGCGTCCAACTCCTTCCCATTCCACCGGCGGTTCGGTTTTCGTACCCAGCTCAATCAACCCGGCCTGACCGTCTTCACTCATCCCTTTCTGAAAGAAACCACGGCCCCGTCACGGTAGTGCAGGTTGATTCCTGTTACCCGTTTGATCTGGTCGGTCTCACGCAGGTGCTCGACTATGCGGTTCAGGTCATCCAATTTCCGCTCCAGATCCTCCGCCCTCACCTGCACCATGACCGGCAGGGATTGAAAATATAGCGAGACGTTTCCGTTGCTTTTGAAATGGACCTCCGATATTTCCTGTCTCATCCAGTCCAATCCGCTGCTCTTCAGGACCTTGAGCACGTGGGCCGCCAGTTCGAGGTTGCGTCTCCTTTGTTCCTCGTCGTCGAACTCCCCGCTGATCACTGGGTAGTCCACAGGTTCGGACAATCCCACTTCCTTGAAGACTCGCCCCCGGCGATCCATGTAGAACAGGCCTCCACTGGAGACCAGGGCCCATGGTTCTTCCATCCTTGCCCGAACCTCGAGGGTGTGTGGATATCGCTTTTCCACCTCAACAGAACTGACCCAGGGGTGCTGCTCGAGATTCTGCTTGAGTTCCTTCAGGTTCACGGCCAGCAGGGTCATATCCGGCCTCAGCCCTGAAATCTCCAGCAGTTCCCGCTTGATCTTTTCCTCCACTCCGGAGATGTCCACCTGCTTCAACCGGATGTGGGGTGATTGGAGCAGGAACTGGTAACCCGCCAGCAACAGCACGCTGATCATCATAAGGCACACCAAGAGACAAGCGACCTTCAGAAAGGAGGAGCCGGCCCAGCAGAACACTTGCCAGGCCGCGACAAACGGATTTACCCGTATCTTCTTTCCTGATCGCCTCGTCATAGGTTCGTCCGGGCCTCCGTTCGACCCAGGGAGCCGCCCCGGGATCCGGTATCACGGGCCGGGCCATGCTCCCGGCTGAAAACCAAGCATTCGGACCTCGGGTTCCAGTTCTATTCCCGTTTCGCGAAAGACCACTTCCCGTGCCATCCTCATCAGGGAAAGAACGTCAGCCGCGGTAGCCCCTCCCCGGTTAACGATGAAGTTGGCATGAAGGGTCGAAATCTCCGCCCCGCCGATTCTCTTGCCCTTAAGCCCGGCCTGCTCCACCAGCCTCCCCGCCGCATCTCCGGGGGGATTACGGAAAACCGACCCTGCAGACGGGTAACAAAGAGGCTGTGTCAGCCGCCGCGCTTCCATGTTATCCCTGATCCTGTTCTTCACGGCATCCGGGCTCTCTCTCTTAATCCTGAACAGGACCTCCGTGATCAGCGACCTGTCGGGGAGACTGCAACGGCGGTATGAGAATGAGAGCGCGCCGGGGCCCAGGGAAGAGATTTCTCCTTCCGGTGTCAACAGCTCAACCCGCTTCACCGAATCGCCGACCTCCCGGTCACGCGCGCCCGCGTTCATGGCAACGGCCCCACCGGTGGTTCCCGGTATGCCTGCAAGAAACTCCAGCCCTCCCAGGCCGTCCCGCGCACAGACATCCAGAACACTGCGAATGGCAGCCCCGCCGCCCGTTCTCAAATATGTCCCTGCCTCTCCCACACTCACCCCTGCGAGGTCACCCCGAAGCCGGATCACCAGTCCGTCGATCCCTTCGTCAGAAACCAGAAGGTTGCTCCCTTTGCCCAACACGGTCCAGAAAAGGCCGTGAGTCTCTGCATAGGAGAGAACCCCTTTGAGCACATCCAGGATCCTGACCACGGCAAAAGCGGCAGCTCTGCCACCGATCCGAAGGGTGGTGTAAAGGCGCATAGGCCGGTCGAAGCGGACATCCCGCCCGACGATCCTGGAAATGCCCTTTTTATGCCTTTCTTCCACGGCCGCTCCACTTCCATCCGGGCCTCTCAGTCTCACTTTTTCGAAGGTCCGGGGCCTCCGGGACCTTGAGAACCCTCCTCTAAAACATCGAGGAGCCTTTCCCCAACCCGGTACACGTCGCCCGCGCCCAGCGTCATAACCACGTCTCCCGGCTGGAGGGCGTCCTGTAGGACACCCTGAATGCCTTCCAGATCGTGTCCGAGTATCACTTCTCTGTGGCCGTGCCGCCTTATTCCCCGGCAAAGCCAGTCCGAGTCCACCCCTGCGATGGGTTCCTCGCCCGCCCCGTAGACCGGGGCCACCACCAGCAGGTCCACCTGGTTGAAACTCAGGACGAAACGCTCATAAAGGGCCCGGGTACGCGTATACCTGTGAGGCTGAAAAACAACCACCAGCCTGCGCTCGGGCCAGCAGACCCTGGCCGTTTCAAGGGTGCTCATTATCTCCGTGGGGTGGTGACCGTAGTCGTCCACGAACAAGACGCCTCCGGCCTCCCCCTTTATCTGGAATCGCCGCGCCAGCCCTCCCAGGTTGCGAAGGCCCGCCTTGATATCTTCCAGGTCGACCTCGAGCTCCAGGCCCACGGTTATTGCAGCCAGGGCGTTGAGCACGTTGTGGCGGCCCGGCATACCAACCAGGACCCGCCCCAAAGAGCGGTCCTGGTAAAGGATCTCAAATGAAGACGCGAACTCGTGTGTTTCCACTTCCCGGGCGCGAACATCGGCCTGCGTGTTCATGCCGTAAGTCAGATATCGTTTGCGCAGGCGCGGGAGTATCCCCTGGACTTCCTCGTTGTCCAGGCAGACTACGGCAGCCCCGTAAAACGGGACCTTGTTGACGAAATCAACGAATGTGGCCCGAAGGTTATCCATGGTCCCGTAATGATCGATGTGTTCACTGTCCACGTTCGTCACCACAGCGATGGTGGGGGATAGAATCATGAAGGAGCCGTCACTCTCGTCCGATTCGGCCACGAGGATATCCCCCTGGCCCAGCTTGGCGTTGGATCCTCCCCAGATGTCCAGGCGCCCGCCTATAACAACGGTAGGATCAAGGTCCCCGCTGGTTAGGATGGACGCGATCATGGACGTGGTCGTGGTCTTCCCGTGGGCCCCGGCCACGGCCACGCCGTACTTCAGCCTCATGAGCTCGGCCAGCATCTCCGCCCGCGGGATCACCGGGATGAAGTTGTCCATTGCGGCAAGGATTTCCGGGTTGTCCTTGGGAACGGCTGATGAGAACACCACCACATCCGCACCCTCCAAATTTTCTTTCCCATGACCGCGATAAATCACCGCGCCCATTGACTCGAGCCTCGCCGTGACCTCGGACTCCCTCAGGTCCGAACCGGAGACTCTGTAGCCCAGGTTGAGCAACAGCTCTGCTATGCCGCTCATGCCTATGCCGCCTATGCCCACGAAGTGGATATGCTGAACCTTGCCGAAGGGTCTCACGTCCTTACCTGCTCCCTTCGAAATCCGGGCTGCCAAGCCCCATCATGAGTTCCAGTTGATCAACGATTGCCCGAGCGGCCTCAGGGCGTCCCTTTTCACGGGCCATTAGCGCCATACGGGCGAGCCTGTTTCGGTCGTCATCCAATTGCTCCAGAAGGTCCGCCAGATATGATGCGCTGAGATCCTCCTGGGGAAGAAGCACCGCGCCCCCTGAGTCTGAAAGGGCTCTTGCGTTGGCCGTCTGATGATCGTCGGCTGCATACGGAAACGGGACCAGGACGGACGGCTTGCCCATGGCCGCAAGTTCGGTAACCGTGCTTGCGCCGGCCCGGCCCACCACCAGGTCGGCGTCCACATAGGCGTGTGCCATATCATCGATAAAAGGCGTTACCACCCCATCCAGCCCTTTTTCCGCGTAGATTTGCAGCACTCGTTTGTAATCGTACTCACCGGTCTGGTGGACCACCCGGACTGATTTTCCCCTGTGTTTCAGGATAAGCAGGGCATAAGCCACAGCCGTATTCACTGCACGCGCGCCCTGGCTCCCGCCGACCACAAGGAGGCTTAAGGGTTCTCCGGCTCCTCTCATGACGTTGTCGAGGCTCAGAAGTTCCTCCCTCACAGGGTTCCCCGTAAAAACATGGATTCCTCCGGGGAACCTTTCCCTGCTCTCCCTAAACGAGATGAACACACGATCCACGATTCTGGAAAGGAGCCTGTTTGTGAGCCCCGGGATGGAGTTCTGTTCATGAATCGCCGTGGGAACACCCAGTGTACGAGCGGCCACGCAGACGGGTCCTGATGCATAGCCGCCCACACCCAAGACCGCCCGCGGGGAAAACCCTTCCACTATGCGGCGCGCCTCGAAAAAGCTCCTTGGAAGACCCAGCAGGGTTCCCAGGCCCCGCTTCCAACCCCTGCCCTTCAGGGCCTGAACGTCTATGGACACCCGGCCGTAGCCGGTTTTCTCCAGGATGCGCGTCTCCATCCTTCGCTCACCCGTTACAAAAAGGATCTTTGCATCCGGATGACGCCGGGTCATTTCACGGGCTGTAGCCAGCCCGGGAAACAAATGGCCTCCGGTGCCGCCTCCGGCTATCAATAAGCTGCACGACCTGTCTGTCTCCTTTTTCGTCATACACTCACTCTATTCAAAACCTTTGTTCTTTCCCGGTCCTACCTTCGCTGAGCAATGCTAAGGAGTATCCCGATTCCCAAAAGGTTAACCACCAGGGAGGAGCCTCCGTAGCTGATCAAGGGCAGGGTGAGCCCCTTTGTGGGCAGGAGGCCCATTACCACCCCCATGTTGACGATCACCTGCAGGCCGATAAAACTGCTGATCCCCAGTGCCAGATAAGTGCTGTAAAGATCCCTGGCGTTGAGGGCCACGCTGATGCCTCGTATAACCAGCACCCCGAAGAGCAGCACAATAGTTGCGACGCCCATTAACCCGAGTTCCTCGGCGATAATGGAAAGTATGAAGTCCGTGTGCGGCTCGGGAAGATACAAAAGCTTCTGCTTGCTGTTGCCCAGGCCCACCCCGAAAACCCCTCCCGACCCGAAGGCCAGGAAGGAATGAATGATCTGAAAGCCCAGCCCATGGGGATCCTTCCAGGGCTCCAGGAAAGCCCACCAGCGTCGAAGGCGATACGGTTCCAGCCAGATCAGAAAGCCCACGACCGGTGCAAAGGCAAGCAGCAGGGCGATGATCTGATATAGGCGGACCCCCCCCACAAAGAGGATCATCATGAGCCAGGAACCTATGATCACGGCGGTTCCCAGGTCGGGCTGCAGGACAATCAGGCCCATGAAGACGCCCGCGATCAGCAGATGAGGCAGGAGACCCTTTGAAAAGGACCCCATGTCGTGCCCCTTCTTGGCCATGGAATAGGCGATGTACACGGCCAGGGATAGCTTGGCCAGCTCCGACGGCTGGAATGAGAACCCGTAGAAGCGGAGCCAACGGCTGGCACCCCCCGCGGTCTTGCCCAGGCTTGGAATCAAGAGCAGTACGAGAAGTCCGATGCTCAAAAAAAGGAGAGGGTAGGCGCATTTTTCCCACAACCGGGCCGGGATGTTTTTGGCCAGGATCATGAGAAACAACCCCACCAGGCAGAATACGCCCTGGCGTTTCAGAAAGTAGTAGCTGTCTCCCATCCTGTGCTCGGCGACGAACGAACTGGAGCTGTATATGAACACCAGCCCGAAACCCGTCAGGAGAATGGCGGGCATCAAAATCCAGTAATCCGTTCTCCTCAATTCACGAGCCTTTGCGGCCATTGAGTTCTCCCAGCACGGCTTCGATGAAAGTCCGTCCCCGGTGTTCGTAGTCCCTGAACATGTCAAAGCTCGAGCAGGCCGGCGAAAAAAGGACCGCGTCGCCCGGGTCGGCCCGGCTTACGGATTCGGACACGGCCTCTTCAAGTGTGTCCGCCGGGTAAACCGGCAGGACGCCTTCAAAGGCCTCGGCCAGGATGGGCCGAGCCTCTCCCAGTAACACCGCCTCCTTTACCCGGCCTTGGGCCGCCTTGACCAAGGCTGCATAGTCGGCCCCCTTGTGCCGCCCGCCGGCTATAAGCACTAAAGGGCGCTCGAAGCTCATAACAGCGCGCACGGCCGCATCAACGTTAGTGGCCTTGGAGTCGTTGTAAAACGCTATCCCATCCACTTCCGTCACCAGTTCCAAACGGTGCGGAAGCCCCTTGAACGAATCAACGGCGCCCTGTATCGCCTCGGGACCGGCCCCAAAGGCCAGGGAGGCAAGGATGGCGGCGATGACATTCTCACGATTGTGGACTCCGGTGGGGATGAAGCGCTCCAAAGAAAATGAAAACGAGCCCGTCCCTGACAACCGGACTAAGACCCGGTCTTGTGAAATCCAAGCCGACCTGCCTGACGCCTCTGCCAGGCCGTAGCGCAGGACGCGCAGGCGGGCGTCCGGGTCCACCTGCCTCAGCCGCTCGTCCTCGTCGTTGAGCACCACCGAGTCGCCCTGACCCTGCCTGCTGAAAACACGGAGTTTGCTTTGAACGTACGCCTCGTAATCCGCGTATCGGTCCAGGTGGTCCGGTGTGATGTTCAGCAGCACGGAGACAACGGGATGAAAGCTCTCCAATGTGTCGAGCTGATAACTGGAGACCTCGACCACGGCGCAGTCATACTCCCCTGGAGAGGCCGCGAGATCCGTGAGGGGTGTGCCGATGTTCCCTCCCACGAACACCCTGCGTCCCGAATTTCGCAGCATATCGCCTATAAGGGCCGTGACCGTGGATTTGCCGTTCGTCCCGGTGACCCCCACCATGGGAATATCCAGGAAACGGCAGGCCAGTTCCATCTCGCCGATCACCGGTATCCCAAGCTCCCGGGTCGCCTTTACGGCGGGGATGTCATGCGGTACACCGGGGCTGATCACCACCAGGTCGGCACTGCAGAAGGTCTCAGGGTCATGCCCGCCGGCCTCCAGCCGGACTCCACCCTCCCGGATCTCTTGGAGCAGGTCGGGGTGAAATTCCGCCTCGGACCGCAAATCGCTCACAGTCACCTCGGCACCCCGGCTCGACAGCCACAGGGCGGCGGCTGAGCCCGAGCGTCCCAGACCTACCACCACAATGCGCTTCCCCCTGATTGTCAGCCCTTCCTTCATTCCCTCTTTCCCGGAAAAAAGACGATTTTTTCGTAAAACACGCAGATCCTGCGGGAGATAAAGCGCCCAAGTCCCAGATCCACCAGACGGCAGTACACATGCAGGGGGTTGGCGCGATGCTGGAACCTGTAGCGCCAGCATCCAAGGATGGCCTTCAGCTCCTCAGTCTCCATGCTCCCCTCCCGGCAATTCCTTGTCCCCGGCCTCCTCACCTGAGCTTCAGCGTGCTGACGGCCAGGAGCGCCAGGATCAACGCAATGATCCAGAAACGCACGGTAACCTTGCTCTCGGCCCAGCCCTTCAGTTCGAAATGGTGATGAAGGGGGGCCATTCGAAACATCCTCTTCCCCTCGGTGAGTTTGAAATAGGCCACCTGGAAGATCACTGAAAGGGCCTCGACCACGAAGAGGCCACCCACCAGGACCAGCACGAGCTCCTGCTTGGTTATGACGGCCACGGTTCCCAGCACGGCCCCCAGGGGAAGGGAACCCACATCTCCCATGAAGACCTCGGCGGGATAAGCGTTGTACCACAGGAAGCCCAACCCGGCGCCGGCCACTGCCCCGCACAGCACTGAGAGTTCCCCGGCCCCGGCCACATATGGAATCTGGAGGTACTCCGCGATCTTCACATGACCGGCCAGGTAGGAAAAAACCAGGTAGCAGCCGAAAGCCACGATGATCGGCCCTATGGCCAGGCCGTCCAGACCGTCTGTCAGGTTAACCGCGTTGGAGGCCCCCACGATGATGAATACGGCGAAGGGGATGTACCAGTATCCCAGGTCCGGCTGTATATTCTTGAGAAAGGGCACCATCAGACGCGAGTCGAATTCAGGGAGCATGTACAGGAAAACCGCCGTAACCAGGGCCACCAGGAACTGCAGCCCGAACTTGGCCCGGGCGCTCAATCCCCGGCTGCTCTTTCGAACCCGCTTCATATAATCATCCGCAAAGCCTATGCCTCCGAAGCCCAGAAAAACCACCACTACAAGCCAGACATATATGTTGCGGGGTTCCGTCCAGAGAATGGTGAAAAGGATGACCACGGGCAGGATCAGGCACCCTCCCATGGTGGGAGTACCTGCCTTGCTGATGTGGTTGGGTGGGCCGTCCTCACGAATGAACTGCCCTACCTGCATGTCACGGAGCCTGTTGATTCCCCATTTGCCCAGGAAAAGCACGACCGCCATGGAGGACAGGGCCGACACTATGGTCCGGAACGTTATGTAACGGAACACGTTCAGCCATGAAATGTCCTCATGAAAAAGGTATATGAGCTTGTACAGCATGGTTCAGGCCGTCGCCTTTCTTTTCCTCCGCCTTGCCCCGCCGGATCCCTGTCGCCTGTTGCCAAGGACCGCGTCCATGGTCTCCATGAAGGCCGTTATCCGAAAAGGCTTGCGGAACCGGGCGTGCACTGCCGGAATTCCTTGTCCGGGCAGGACATTCCGGCCCGGAGAACCCGTCATGACAACCACCTTCTCCTTCCGCCGGTTCTTCTTCATCCAGCGCAGGAGACCTATTCCATCCATGCCAGGCATATTCATGTCGGTAATGAGCACATCGAAGTGCCCGCCCTGGAGCCTTTCCACCGCCTCCAGCCCGTCCCGGGCCGTTGAGACCTTGTGACCGGGCGTGGAAAGCACATCACAAAGAAGCCGGCGGATGGCCGGTTCGTCGTCCACCACCAGAATCCTCTTGATCGAGACCATGAAGGCCTCCTTTCCTCCCGGTTCCGTAAAGTCGTTCGAGCACGCGCTCGAACTGCATTCCCCGGGATGCCTTGAGTAGAATGAGATCCCCCTTCTCGAGCAAGTCCAGGATTTCATCAGCCATCTCCTCGTGGGTTCGAATTCGATGTGCCCGGCCGGCGGGAAAGCCGCTGTCCAGGGCTCCACGGATGACGTGATCCGCTTGATCGCCCATGACCAGCATGTATTCGGCACCGTGTTCCGCCGCCATCCGTCCGGCTTCTAGGTGGGCGGGAACAGTTTCCCGCCCGAGTTCAAGCATGTCGCCCAGGCAGACTATGATTCGTCCTTCCCCGGCGGCCAGTCCTTCGAGGGATTCCAGGGCGGCCTTGAGCGAGGAAGGGTTGGCATTGTAAGTGTCGTCCACCAGAATGGCTCCTCCCGGCAGGTCCATTACTGAAAACCTGCCCGGGACGCCCCTGTACGCCGCTAGTCCACGAACCACGTTTCGGGTTGACGCTCCTAATTTGACGGCCAGGGCCGAGGCGGCCAGGGCGTTCCACACGTTCTGGCGGCCGGGCGCGGACAGGCGGATATCGATTCGTTGCCCGCTTTCGTATACCAGGGTGAACTCCGTCCCTTCCCTTCCCATCTCCCTGATCTTCTCGGCCCGGAAATCGTTTTGAGGGCCGAGCCCGAAAGTGATCAGGTCTCCCCCAAACCGCGACGCCTCCGCCATCAGGAGGGCGTCGTCACCGTTAAGAATCGCAAAACCCTTGGGGGACATGTGATCCAAGAGTTCAGCCTTTGCCCGGGCCACGGCCCTGATATCCCCCAGACCTTCCAGGTGAGCCCTTGCCACGTTCGTTATCAACCCGGCCTGTGGATCCGCTATCTCAGTGAGCCTGGCGATCTCTCCCGGCCTGTTCATTCCCATCTCGAGGACCGCGTACCGGTGTTCTCCCCTGAGACCGAAAAGGGTCAGGGGAAGGCCGATGAGATTGTTGAAGTTTCCCCGGGACCTGAGGGTCGAGCCCTCCAGATCCAGAATGCCCGCGGCCATCTCTTTGGTGGTTGTCTTGCCGGAGCTTCCGGTGAGTGCGGCCACTGCCGCGGTGTGGTTGTGCCGCCACCAGGAAGCCATGTCACCCAGGGCCCTCAAGGTGTCTCCAACCACTATAACCGCCTGAGCCCCCGCCGGGGCCGCGGCACCTGTCCAACTCGTCTCGCAGACCACACCGCCGGCGCCCAGTTCAAGGGCGGCGGATATGAAATCATGGCCGTCGAACCGCTCCCCTCTGAGGGCGAAAAAGAGTTCTCCGGGCTTAAGAGTCCTCGTATCCGTTCCGACACCGGACATCACGGCGCCTGCAGGGCCTGTGAGGCTTTCCGCCCCGACAGCCGCTGCTATCTCTTCAGCCGTGACCATTCCCCATGAAACGGGCATGTGATTATTCTCCCTTTAAGCCGCACCAAAGCGGATCAACCCGCGGCGGCCTCGGCCGCTTCCTCCCTGTCGTCGAAGTGCGTTTTCTCCTTGCCCAGTATCTGGTAGTCCTCATGACCTTTGCCGGCAATCAGGACGATATCTTCTGGGGAGGCCGCCTCCACGGCCCGCCGGATCGCCTGCCTGCGGTCGGGCTCCACCACATAACCTTCATTCGTGTTACGGGGATCGTTTCCGTTCTCCAGCCGGGGAAGGCCCGAAGCCCTGACGCCCTCCTCCACCTGGGCAATGATATCCAGCGGATCCTCGGTCCGCGGATTGTCGGATGTCACGAACACCAGGTCGCTGAACCTTCCGGCAAGGACCCCCATTTCAGGGCGCTTTCCCTTGTCCCGGTCACCCCCGCATCCGAACACGGTCATAAGGCGCCCCCGGACAAAAGGTTTCACCGCCTCCAGGGCCTTTGACAGGGCGTCCGGGGTATGGGCGTAATCCACGAACAGGCTCAGATCCCGCCGGTTCTCCACCCGCTCCAGACGTCCCGGTATGACACGCACCCGCTCTACGCCCGCAGCCACGGCGTCCATTCCCACTCCCAGGGACAGGGCGGCGGTGGTGGCGGCAAGAGCGTTGTAGAGGTTGATGCGGCCGATCAGGGAGCTGGTGATACTGCAATCCCCTTCCGGTGCCGTAAGCCTGGCGCGGAACCCGTGCCGGTCCTCGGACAGGAGTTCGGCCCGCACCTCGCAATGCCGCTGGAGCCCGTATGTTCGGACAGGCCTCTTGCACAGGGAGGCCAGTTCGGCCCCTCTCGGGTCGTCCAGGTTGATGACGGCCGGGCCGTCTCCGGGAATCCCGCCGTCCTCATGCGGCCGGAACAACTTGCTCTTGGCCTTGAAATAGGCATCCATGCCCGGATGGTAATCCAGGTGATCCCTTGAAAGGTTCGTGAAGACCACGACCCTCATGGGGCAGCCCCGCACCCTGCCCTGCTCCAGGGCGTGACTGGAAACCTCCATGACGGCGTGGGTGACTCCGTGGTCGGCCATGTCCCTCAGCACCTCCATCAGGTCAAGGGATTCCGGAGTCGTCACCGGGGCTGATCTGCGTGTCTCTTTGTACCGGTAGTTGACCGTGCCTATGACCCCTGGCTCGTCACCCGCCGCCTTGAGTATGCTTTCCAGGATATAACTGGTGGAGGTCTTGCCGTTGGTCCCGGTTATTCCCACCACCTCCATGCCGCGATATGGATACTTGTAGAAACGGGCCGCAAGTCCGGAAAGTGCGGCCCTTGCGTCGGGCACGCGGATCATGGCCGCACCGTAAAGCTTTTCCGGAAAAGCCTCCGCCACAAGAGCCACGGCACCCCGCTTTACAGCGTCCTTGAGAAAAGCATGCCCATCCTGGACCTGGCCCTTCAGCGCGACGAACAGAAACCCCCGCCGGACGCGCCGGGAATCATACGCCAGCCCGAGAATTTCCTGATCGACGTCGCCGCTCTGCAGTTGCGCGCCCTCAAGGTCTTCTATGAGCCGGCCCAGTTTCATAATCCTTGTGTTTCCTTTCCCGCCAATCATCAGGTGGGTGGATGGAAGCGGACGAGTACCCTGCTCACCCCGTTAAGGCCTGAACCCGGCTCCGGCACCTGTTCCACGGCCAGTCCGGTACCTTCCAGGACAACATGAATCCCCAAGGCGCTGCCCGCGCACAGGACCTCCCGCATGGACTTTCCGCGAAAGTCCGGAAGGAACGTTTCTCCGGGTTCCGTTATCCCATACAGGGGTAGTCCGCCGATTTCATTCATACCCGCCTGTCCCCCTTCCGGTATGCCGGCCGGATCGCTTCTCATGAGTTCAAAACTCACTTCTTTGTTAGTCACCTCTTCTTCCGCCACAGATGCGAGACGCAGGCGAGGCATTACCCGAAGGTGGTTCAAGGCCCATCTACCTACTTCCCTGAACACCGGTGCGGCCACCACTCCCCCGTACGTGCTGCCTTTGGGTTCATCCAGCAGTACCAGGCAGACCAGCCTGGTGTCCTCCACTGGGACAAAGCCTACAAAAAGGGCGACATACTTGCTTCTCGAGTATCGCCTCGTGCTCGGGTCCACCTTCTGGGCGGTGCCCGTCTTTCCGGCGGCCTGGTATCCGGCTATGGCTGCAAGGGGAGCGGTGCCGCGTTCGCTCACCACCTCGCTCAGGATCCTTTTCACCTCGGCGGCCTTGTCCGGAGCGAATACGCGTCGAACCACCTGTGGACGGTTCCGCATGACCACACGCCCGTTCGTGTCCCTGACTTCCCTTACGACATAGGGACGCAATAGGCGCCCGCCGTTGGCGATGGCCCCCATGGCCATAGCCAGTTGAATGGAACTCACAGTCAACCCCTGGCCGAAGAAAATATTGGCACGATCGATGGTACGGGCCTCGGCAACGGGTCGAATAAAACCCGTACGTTCCCCTACGAGATCGATCCCGGTCTTTTTGCCGAAACCGAAACCCTTCAGGTAGTCGGTGTAGGTTTCATAACCCAGCTTCCACCCGATCTTCACCGCTCCGATGTTGCTGGACAGCGCTATTATTTGAGCCGCGGTGAGCTCGCCGTATTCGTGGGTGTCGTGAATAACCTGCTTTCCCACTGACAATTTTCCGTTTTCGCAGTGGAACAGGGTCTGAGGTGCTACGACGGCCTTGTCCAGGGCCGCAGCTATAAGAAACGCCTTCATGGTTGAGCCGGG
>CAYVDE010000038.1:0-23981 GCA_964450535.1 uncultured Desulfobacterales bacterium | reverse complement strand
TCATATCAGGAGCCGGCCCTACATGCAACCATCACCGATCCGCCCGGGATTTGTCCGCTTGACGTCTCACCAACAACGTCAAGCCACTGATCCCGGTTACTTGTACTTCCTCGTCCGGCTCGATATCCTCATCCGCCCGAGCCCGCCAGGTCTCTCCATGAACAAAGACCGTGCCGTCAGGATCAAGGCGTGTCTGGACGACTCCAGTCTCGCCTACTATTCCTTCAGACCCGCCCTTGGGCCGGGACCGATAAGCCCGTACGGCCAGTCCGGCCACCACAATGAAAAACCCTCCCACAAGGGCGATCGTAGGCAGAATCACTCTAAGAGGCACCCCCGCGTCCTCGAACAACATGATAGACCCCAGGGTAAGGGAAATCAATCCACCTATCGAAAGAAGCCCGTAGCTGGTGATCTTGATCTCCGCGATGAACAACACGACGCCGAGCAGTATCAGCAGCAGGCCGGCGTAGTTAACAGGAAGGGCCTGGAACGAAAAGAAGGCCAGTATCAGGGAAATGGCGCCTATCACCCCGGGCAGGATCGCCCCGGGATTGCTGAACTCGAAGTAGAGGCCCGCAAGGCCGATCATCATGAGGATGTAAGCGATGTTCGGATCGCTGATAGTCCGAAGGACCCTGTCGCGAAAGCCTGGTTCATAGTGAACGTGCTCGAGGTCCGCGGTGGCCAGGGCCACGGTCTTACCCTGTACCACAATCTCCCTTTCGTCCAGTTTCTGCAGGAGATCGTCCACGTCCTCGGCAATGAGGTCGATTATGTTTTTCTCCAGTGCCTCCTCGGCGGTCACCGATACACTTTCCCGGATCGCCTGCTCGACCCATTCCCCGTTCCGTCCTTTTTCTTCGGCGATTCCGCGACCGTAGGAAGCCATGTCGTTGATGACCTTCCTGGACATCTCCTCCTGGATGTCCTTGCCTCCCGCCGCGACCGGATGTGCTGCGCCGATGTTGGTCCCCGGCGCCATGGCGGCGACATGACCCGCCACCGTGACCATTACACCGGCCGATGCGGCACCGGCTCCATGAGGGCTCACATAAACGACCACCGGAACAGGAGAGTTCATGATAGCCTTGACTATCGTCCTCATAGAGGACGCCAAGCCGCCCGGGGTGTCCAAACGAACTATGACCAGTTCCGCACCTAAATCCGGTGCTTCAGTGATGCCGCGGGCCGCATAGAGCGCGCTGCCGGGATTGATCGCTCCATCGAGTTCAATGATCACGACCGTTTTGGAGCCTGATTCCCTTGCAAAGACGTCCGGCATTAAAGCCAGAAAAAGTGCAAGAGTGAAGGAAGAAATTATTCGGCCCGCACTGACCCTACCCATGATTTCCTCCACCCTGCGCGAGACGTTTCATGATCTTCTGAACATCTTCCCAGACATGTCGTTTGGCCGCCCGGTTCCTGAGAAGGTATGCCGGATGAAAGGTCGGCATTACCGGTACACCCCGGTACTCGAACCAGGCGCCGCGGTCCCTGGTAACGGAAAAGGTCTTACCCAGGAGTTCTTCCCCGGCCACTCTTCCAAGGGTACAGATAACTTTCGGTCTAACCAGATCGATCTGCCGCCTGAGAAACGGCCTGCAGGCGGCGATCTCAGGACCCTCGGGATTGCGGTTCCGGGGAGGTCTGCACTTCACTACATTGCAAATATAGACATCTTTGCGTGATAGGCCCATAGCGTCGATTATCCGCGTGAGCAGCCGTCCAGCTTCACCAACGAAGGGACGCCCGGTCCGGTCCTCGCCTTCACCGGGCCCTTCCCCGACGAAAAGGAGCTCCGCCCGAACATTGCCTTCTCCGAAAACAAGCTTGTTCCGGCCGGCGTGAAGAGGGCATCGCCGGCAGTCCCCCAGGATCTCCTGAAGCTCATCGAGGGTCCGGGCCCGCAGGGCCTCCCCCGGCGGATACCCTTCCTCAGGCGGTGTCCTTTCAATACTCTCGAGCGCCGAGGCGGACACGATCGGCGGATCCATGCCGAGTTCCCGATTACCCTGCAGAAGAACCCGCATGAAACGGACCGCATCCCGCAACTCCTCTTTAGGAGTGGGGCTTACTTCCATCGTTTTGCTATCCTGTCCAGAATTTGGTCTGCGACCTCATCCTTGGTCATCATGGGCAACGCCTCCACGTGACCGTCCCTGAAAAGTATATTTACGAGATTGTTGTCCCCGTCAAAACCCGCGTCCGAACGGGATACGTCGTTGGCGACTATCATATCCACGTTTTTACTCTGAAGCTTTTCCTGTGCGTTCTCCAACAGCGATTCGGTTTCCGCGGCAAACCCCACCAGAACGCAGGCCCCGTCTTCCCGCTCTCTTCCCAACTCGGCCAGAATGTCCGGGTTGCAAACCAGATCCAGGACCCGGCCGTCCCGCCCCTTTTTCACCTTCCGCCCTGAGGCCTCCCGCGGCCGGTAGTCCGCAACAGCGGCGGCCTTGATCACGGCGTCGCACCTGGTCCAGTGTTCAAGAACGGACGCTCTCATGTCTTCTGCGGAACGGACGCCCACAAAAGTGACGCCCGAAGGCGGCTTCAAGCTCGTGGGGCCGCTCACCAGGATAACTGACGCCCCTCTCCGGCTCGCAATCCTGGCCAGGGCATATCCCATCTTACCGCTGGAACGGTTGGAGATGAACCGGACCGGGTCCATCGACTCTATTGTGGGGCCGGCCGTCACCAGTATGGTCCTGCCCTCGAGGTCCTTGGGCGCCAGGAGATTAAGGGCCCTGTCAACTATGTCATCCGGCTCTGGAAGCCTCCCGGGCCCACTGGTACCGCAGGCAAGGTCCCCGGTGCCGGGCTCCATGACGGTAATCCCCCTCTTGCGAAGCACATGCAGGTTTTCCTGTACCGCGGGGTGCTCAAGCATATGCTCGTTCATGGCGGGGCACACTAGCATCGGGGCCGTGGCTGCAATTACCATGGTCGAGAGAAAATCATCGGCGATGCCCAGGGCCATCTTGGCAATGAAATTGGCCGTAGCCGGTGCCACGATGATGAGGTCCGCGTCCTGTCCCCATGATATGTGATCCATGGGTTCATTCAGGGGATCGAACTGCTCACGTACCACACGGTTTCCCGTGAGGGCCTCAAATGTCAACGGGGCAACGAACTTGGCAGCGTTTTTTGTCATGGCGACCCTGGTTTCGGCCCCGTTTCTGACCAGGAACCTGGCCAGCTCAGCCGCCTTGTATGCGGCAATGCCGCCCGTCACCCCTAAAATAATCCTCTTACCCTTCATCACCTGCAATCTCACGCCCTGACTTGTTGCTCAAATTTATTTCACCACGGAGAATAAAAATTTAACAGGACTAATAGACCTTCGGGCTCAATTGGCACCATTAGCCCTTCCACCCTGGTCATCCCTCATAAAGAGGCCTCAACAGATCCGCATATTCAGATGTCTCCTCCGGCCCGATCCTCACGGGCCATGAATCATCCTGCTGCAGCACCTCCTGGAGCTGATTTCCCGCCTTTACAGCGGATTCCCGGTCATTAAAAAACCCCACTCTGAGGCGCATCCACTTCTGACCATCCACAATTGCCCGGCTGATGTAGACAGGGTAGCCTTTCTCGAGCAGCCGAACGGCAGGCCCGTCTATGCGGTCCGCTGTGAGCGAAGAAACCACGTTGACAACCCAGGTCCGATCCGAAGCAGGCTCGACCCGCTTGGTTTCCTCTTCGGTCAACCTGTATCGAAGCCGTGTCCCCTCCGGTACCGGCCGTTCAGGGAGCCGTTCATCCAGGATAAGTTCTTCCAGCCTGTCCCGATTCAACTGGTAAAGAACGGCCCATTTCAGCGGATCTCCGAACACGTCTTCGCGGCCGGCGATCACTGCCAGGGAGTCTCCCTGCAAAACGATGTATTCACCCTCACCCGGACCCGGCCCGGAATCCGCATGACCATCCTTTGTCTCCGGAATTATCCCGGACGGCGTTTCCAGGTCTGTGAGCTCAACCAGCAGATCCCTACCGCCGTCCTCTGGAGCCTCTTCAGGAGGTATTGTTTCCTCCGACACAAGGGATTTCGAAACATCTGCGACCGGTTTCTCCTGTTCCTCAGCCACAAGGTCCGCAGGAACCGGATTCGGGGGAGTCTCGATAGTTCCCCTGACCACCTCGGATCCTTTGGCCGGTGTAGAGGGCTCTTCAGAAGAACAGCCGATCAGCCATACAAGTATAAAAAGCGCAGCAAACGCCAGTATGTGCCGAAACTGCATTATAACACCTCAAGCATGGCACCCGGTCGCTGGAATCGAGAAAGCCGTCAGGGGGTTCTCTGCCTGCGGCTTCAGGAATTTTTCTGCTCAGGCCGTATAATTATTAAATCGCAAAATCCCCTTTATGACAACAGAAATCATTGGACATTCCTGTCCGCAAAACCCTCCGGACACGACCCGGTCCCGATCTTTGACCTGAGCAATCGCCTGCCTGCGCCGGCCTCCGCGAACGCTTCCTTTACAAGATGGGCCTGTACAGTTAGAGTTGCAGAGCCCGTGATTCGTGAACAAAGTCAATAGAAGGCATGTTACTTTCTGAAAAATCAATTATGGAAAGGAGTTCCCATGAACGTGATGATCATCGGCAGCGGCGGGCGTGAGCATGCCCTGGCTTGGAAAATCGCACGATCGGAATATGTCGACAGGGTCCTCGCGGCTCCCGGAAATGCCGGCACGGCAAGGGAACACGGAGTCGAAAACATATCCGTGCAGGCAACGGACATCGAGGGCCTCATACGCATTGCAAAGGATCAGGACGTGAGGCTCACCATAGTAGGACCCGAGGCCCCACTTGTTGTCGGGATAAGGGACCATTTCGACAGGGCCGGTCTGCGGTGTTTCGGCCCCACTCAAGCCGCTGCCCGGCTCGAAGGATCCAAGGCCTTCTCGAAGGATTTCATGCGCAGGCACAGTATACCGACGGCTGAATACGCCGTTTTCCGGGAACTTGAGCCGGCAAGGCGATACATCCGCGAGCAGGGCGTACCCATAGTGGTCAAGGCAGACGGCCTGGCGGCGGGAAAGGGTGTTATTCTGGCCCGTACAGAACGGGAAGCTCTAGAGGCCGCCGAGGGAATGCTCTCGGGGCGCGACTTTGGAGATGCCGGGCGGACCATCGTAATAGAGGAGCTTCTCGTAGGGGAAGAAGCCAGCTTCATCGTCATGGTGGACGGCGAGGGCATCCTGCCCCTGGCCACATCCCAGGACCACAAGGCAAGGGACGATGGAGACGCCGGCCCCAATACCGGAGGCATGGGTGCTTACTCCCCGGCGCCCGTGATAACTCCCGGCGTATCTGAGCGGATAATGGCGGAGGTGATAGAACCCACTGTCCGGGGAATGGCCGCGGACGGGCATCCATACCAGGGGTTCCTCTATGCAGGCCTCATGATAGGCGCCGACGGGGTACCCCGGGTGCTCGAGTACAACTGCCGGTTCGGGGACCCCGAAACCCAACCCATATTACTGCGTCTCCGCTCAGACCTGACTGAACTCTCCAACGCAGCCCTGGACGGGACCCTGGGCCGGTTAGAGGCGGAGTGGGATGAGCGCGCGTCACTGGGAGTGGTCATGGCGGCGGGCGGCTACCCCGGGTCTTACCGCAAGGGAGACCCCATCAGCGGCCTTCCGGAGGTCGAACAGGAGGACCTCAAGGTCTTTCATGCAGGCACTGCCATACAGGACGGCCGGATCGTCACAAGCGGGGGGCGAGTCCTCTGCGTTACCGCGCTCGGCAGGTCCGTGGCGGAGGCCCAGTCGAGGGCCTATGAACAGGCCCGGCAAATCACGTGGGAAGGGGCCTATTTTCGAACGGACATCGGGTACCGGGCCGTGGCCCGGGAAAAGGAGGCTTAGGCCGCGAATCAGTCGCGGACGGCCTGGTTGAAGTAACCCAGGGACAAATCGGGAAAAGCCCGGGTCAATTCGGACGCCATACGCCGCACCCCCAGGATCGGAGAACGGTCCCGGGGCATGCTATCGAGGTATAGCTGGGAATCAATGCAAAGGTTCTTGAGGTGGAGGAACTGGACCCCGGTCCCGGCGATCATTTCCTTTAAAGCCGCCAACTCCGCCTTCCGGTCCGAGACCCCGGGGAAAACCAGGTAGTTGATCATGGTGTAGAGTCCCATTTCGTGAGAAATTCTAACGGACTCGATCACATCGTTGAAGCCGTATCCCCGCGGATTGTAGTAAGCCTGGTAGAATGCGGGCCTGGCACTGTTCATGCTGATGCGAATCGAGTCCAGGCCGCTCTGTGCAATCTCACGCACACGATCCGGCAGGCTCCCGTTGGTGTTCAAATTGATGGTCCCTCGACCCGTCCGTTTGCGAATTCTCCGAATGCTCTCCGCGATCAGCTCATGTTCCATGAGCGGCTCGCCTTCGCAGCCCTGGCCGAAGCTGACTATAGCTCTGGGAGAGGCCTCCAGGTGGTCCACGGCCAGAGAGACTATCTCCTCCACTGACGGTCTGAACGATATCCGCTGATGGGAGGCCTCACAGCCGGAGTCCGGCTGAAGTGAAAGGCACCCCAGGCAGGCGGCATTGCAGGCGCGGCTCACCGGCAGGGGCGCCTCCCACCTCCTCAAAAAGAGGTTCTTTGCCGCAAAACAGTGGTTGCTCGTGGCGCAGTTGCCCAGGTGCTCCACCAGGGGACCCTCGTGTTCCTGCCTGTAGACCTCCATGGCGTGGATCAGTTCCCTGTCATCGTAATTCCTGGGGTCCCAACGAGGGTTCTCCTCCACTCTAAAACCGGCGGCCCAGAAGGCCCCTTCACGGAACCCGACGGCCGTGTAAGCCCAGGAGGGAAGCACTGTATCCTTGTCCCTGCAGTCCGACGCCGGGAGATGGGTGCGTACGATCCCTGGCTCGAGAAAGGCGGCCACGGCGTAGCAGCGCCCCACGCGCCTTCCCACGCGGGCCTCCTCCATGACTTCGTACCGCCCGGTGTCCGGGTCCACACCCACCGGTGGACAGCCGGGGAGAAAAAACATCTTGCTGAACTCCGGCACGGGGACGAGGTCGGCCTCTTCCAGAGGAAACGGCTCATATCCCGAAAAGCCGGCCATGCGGAGAAACGGGTGCTCGAAGAGCCGACCGCGGTCATCGGCATAAAGCAGAAAAGGAGCATCTTTGTCGCCTTTACCCGGCACCATGGCAAATCGGACCTCTCAGATTGAAGAAGCGAGAACAAATCAGCCCTGTCCAAGAAGCAACCCAGGGTTTACCGCCTTGCAGGATGGTGATATAAGAACCGGAAACCCTGCGGCAGGGAAGCGTCGACCTGCTGCCTCGGGCCGATAGGTCCATTAGATGATAGGCAATGGGGTTCACGTTGTCCACCTTGGATTTCCCCGGGCGTCTACTCCAGGAACGGGTGAGAGAATTGACAACAAATCACAACAACCGGCCCCCAGAAGGCAAACAGTTCAGGCTGGTTAAGTTCTTCGCCTCGGCGAGCTTCATCGTGCTGGTCATATTCAGCTTTCCCTTTTCCCTTGCCATATCGCAGAAAGCGAAGGAGATCCTGCTCGGAAGCTACGAGGACTACGCTCTCCTGGTGGGCCAGAACCTTAACCACCAGGTTTTTCAGAATTTCGCCGCACCCGTCCTCCGCCGATACGGCCAGATCCGGCTCAGGGACGAGGAACAGCAGGAGCTGATGGACCGTGCCGTACAGAACACGATTCACGGCCTTAAAATCGATCTCGTGAACATCTACGACATAGAAAAAGGGGTTGTCGCATACAGCACCGATCCCAGGCTCATCGGAGAGGCGGTGAGGAGTACACCCGGGTACGAAAAGGCCGTGGAGGGAGAGAGCTCTTCACGGATGATCTCCGAAAAGGAAAAGCTTTGGGATCTGGATTTCCAGCCGGTAACCGGGAATCACAAGCTGCGAACCTACATTCCTTTCCGGGGAGCCCACCCGTTTTTGGGATCAAGAAGTTATGTGGCAGGGGTGTTCGAGGTCATTCAGGACATGGGTGAGCAGTACGAATCCATAGCCCGGTTCCAGTACCTGATTTTCGGTCTTTCCATACTGATCATGGGCGCGATCTTCCTGGCGCTTTTACTGATCGTTCGAAAGGCGGAAACCCTGATCGAGGAGCGCGCCCGTGAACGTCGCGAGTTGGAGGCACAGCTCCACCAGGCCGAGCGGCTGGCTGCACTGGGCGAGATGGTGGCGGGAGTTTCACATGAGATAAAGAATCCGCTCGGAATTATTCAGAGCACTGCCGAACTCATGGCCGGCCTGCCTGGCGCCGATGACACCCAGCGTCGCCTGTCCGGGGTGATTCGCGAGGAGTCAGTCCGCCTGAATGGAATCGTCACGGAATTCCTGGACTTCGCGCGACCACAGACCCCCGACTTTCGCGATGTCTCCCTGGTCGACGTACTGGATAAGAACCTGTCCTTCCTGAAACCGGAACTGGATAAGCATGGGATTCAAATCAGTCATAACCCGGACGGCCGGACCTTCAATCTCAAGGCCGACCCGAAGCTCCTGCACCGTGCGTTTCTTAACATCCTGATCAACGCGGTCCAGGCTCAGGAAAAGGGAGGCGTAATTGAAGTCCGCCTCACAGAGGAGTCTGAAGCACAAAAGGTGGAAATCGAAGACCAGGGGAACGGCATCCCTGAAGAGAGCCTGGGAAAGCTTTTCAACCCCTTTTTCACCACCAAGGAAAAGGGTACCGGACTGGGCCTCTCTATCGTTAAAAAAATCGTGGAGAGCCACAACGGACGGATTACGATCCACAGTGAAACAGGAAAAGGCACCAGGGTCGTTATCCACCTTCCCAAGGAGCCCCAGAAATGGAAACCATCCTGATCGTGGACGACGAAAAAAATTACCTGGTGGTCCTTGAGGCCCTTCTCAAACCCGAAGGCTATGAAATACTTACCGCCGGAACCGCGCGGGAAGCCCTGCGCCAGGTCCGCGAGGCGGATGTGGACCTGATCCTCACGGATATGAAAATGCCGGGAATGAGCGGCATGGAGCTTCTCGAGGAAGTAAAGAAGATCAACCCCCATCTGCCCCTTATAATGATGACCGCCTACGGGACCATAGAGATGGCCGTAGAGGCCATGAAGAAGCAGGCCTTTGACTACATTACCAAGCCGTTTCAGAACGAGGAACTCAAACTGACCATAAAGAAGGCCCTGGAAAACCACCGGCTACTCCGCGAAAACCAGCGGCTCAACGACGAATTGCTCTCCCGGTACCGATTCGACAACATTATAGGCAAGAGCAAGCCCATGCAGGCCATCTTCGACCTCGTGGGAAAGGTCTCCAGGACCAGGGCCTCCGTGCTCATCACCGGATCTTCGGGTACGGGCAAGGAACTCATCGCCAAGGCGATCCACTACAACAGCCCCAGAAGCAATCGTCCGTTTGTATCCATCAACTGCGGAGCACTCACAGAGACTCTGCTTGAAAGCGAATTGTTCGGGCACGAGAAAGGTGCCTTCACAGGGGCCACGGCCATGAAAAAGGGCCGCTTCGAGGTCGCCGACGGCGGGACCCTGTTCCTGGACGAGGTGGGCGAAATGCCCCCGTCACTGCAGGTCAAGCTTCTGCGTGTGCTTCAGGAAATGGAGTTCGAGAGGGTGGGAGGAACACGCACGATCGAGGTGGATGTACGGGTCCTCTCGGCCTCCAATCGAAACATCATAGAGGACGTGGCCAACGAACTCTTCAGGGAGGATCTTTTTTACCGCCTCAACGTGATGCACATCGAGGTGCCTTCTCTCAAGGAGCGGGTAGAAGACATCCCCCTCCTGGTCAAGCACTTCATCGACAAATATTCGGACGAGAAGGACAAGGATAAAACCCAACTGAGTCAGGAGGCATGGAAAGCGCTTTATGAATACTCCTGGCCGGGCAACGTGCGCGAACTGGAGAATGTGATCGAGCGGGCCCTCATCTTGAAATCCGGTCACACAATAGGCGCGAATGATCTGCCGGATCAACTTCTGGAACCCCGGGACGCAGGAGAGGGCATCGACCTGAACAACCTGGTACCCCCTGACATGCCGCTTCCGGAAGCACTTGAAAAAATAGAGGAAAAACTCATTCAAAGGGCGCTGGACTACTGTGACAACGTCCAAAGCAAGGCCGCGGCCATGCTGGGAATCAGTCGAAGGGTTATGCACTATAAGATGAACAAGTACGGCTTGGGCACATAGAAGTCCAAAAAATGTAACAACAATTTAGATTGGTAAATCAGGGTGTTGGGCAAAAGCACCTCGGCCTTCGCCTTCTGCGGTTACAATATCGTAACAGATCCCGTCCCATCCAGGACAAGGGGTTGAGGCATTAAAACAAATGTAGCTTAAAAATCAATCAGTTAACCGGACCAGCGTTTTTTGGCAAGGGTGTTGCATAACAAGGAGTCGAAATCAGAAAACGAACTCTTTCCTCTTAAAAAAGAAAACCAACTCACCTCCCGGAGTTGGTTTTTTTTAGTATCCGAGGCGCCTGAGTGACCGCGTGTCCCGGCTCCAGTTCTTCTCCACACGGACCGTGAGGTCCAGATAGACTCGGCTTGCGAACCGGGTTTCCAATTCCTTCCGCGCCTTTTCGCCCACAGCCTTGATCATGTTGCCTCCCCGGCCCACAAGTATTTTCTTCTGTCCGGGAGTCTCTACGTGAATTCGTCCCGCAATGTATAATATCCCCTTTTGAGGCCTTTCCTCGATGACGTCCACCGTGACCGCCGCTGAGTATGGGATTTCTTGTTGTACTGTAAGATATATCTTCTCCCTGATGATCTCGGCTGCCATGAACGCCTCGGTCCGGTCCGTGTCCATGCCTTCGGGGAAAAACGGGGGCCCCGGAGCCAGGCGGGACTTGAACTCCTCAAGGAGGTCCTTCACGCCTTCTCCGGTGAGTGCTGAAACCGGCACGATGGCTTCGAATGGATACCGAGCGGAATATGTATCCATTATGGGAAGCAGGGTTTCCCTGGGGCCGGTGTCGATCTTGTTGATGACCAGGACGGCCGCTTTTCGGGTCTGCCTCAACTGTGACAGGATCAAGTCGACGTCTGACGAATCAGGCCTCTCCCTTTCGATCAATACGGCCACCAGATCCACCTCATGAAGGGCCTCCCGCGCTGAGGCGACCATGCTTCGATGAAGTGCCGTTCGGGCCCGATGAATACCGGGTGTATCCATGAAAACTATCTGAAAGCCCTCCCCGTGGTAGATACCCAAGACCCGGTTCCGGGTGGTCTGCGGCTTAGGTGATACGATCGCCACTTTACGCCCAAGGATCCTGTTCATGAGTGTGGACTTTCCGGCATTTGGAGGACCCACCAAGGCTATGAACCCGGAACGGAATACTCCTCCGGCATCCTCCGAAGACTGTTCCTTTTCCATGCAAAAACCTTTCAAAAGCCCAAAGGGCCGTGATTCGTGTTCGTGATTCGTGATTCGTGAGAAAGGGCCGCGCTCTATATCCGCAACTGGTGGGTTTTCAGTTTCTTTATCCCTTAACACCTGGAGCCGCTAAAGCTCGCCGGCTCAACAGCTTTTATGTTATCTCACACCGTCTCCACCACCGGATTTCGTGGGCGAACGGTGTCATCCGCAACGACCTGTGGTATCGGAATTCCGGATTTTTCAGCCAACGCCCTAAGACCCCTGTTTTGGTAGCCTCGTACCAGGGATACATCCCGGGGGTTGACACGAATTCGGACGGCTTTGGCGTCCTTGGGAAGGAGGCCCTTTAGTTTCCGGTGGTAAACGGCGGATCGGACCAGGGAACCGAAAGCGGGATGCCAAGGACCGGCCAGTATGCCTCCTTCAGCGACCAGATCATCCGGAGCCAAAAGCCCGATTCTAATGACGGGAATACCCCTGGACTCGAAACCGGCGCAGGCCTCGGCGCACAGTTCCACCGCATCGTCAAGGGACAGGGGCCGGTAACTGCCAAGGCGGTACCAACTGGCAAGGACCGTGTCACGCAGGACGACCGTGGGATAGAGGCGAACCAGGTCGGGCTCGAGTTCAATGGCCTTTTGTACGGTTTCGAGAAACCGTTCACGAGTGTCCCCCGGGAGTCCCGGCATGAGCTGAACTCCCACCCTGAAGCCGAATTGCCGCAAAAGCGTCACGGCACTTTCTACGTCCTCGGACACATAACCTCTCCTGGTCCTTCGAAGCACCTCGTCGTGGAGGGACTGCACCCCGAGTTCCACCGTAGCCACATGATGCCGCCGCATCAGGGACAGGCGCTCCTCATCCAACATGTCGGGGCGGGTTGATACGCGCATGCCCTGGAAGGACCCGTCGGCCACCCGGGGAGATGCAGCCGACAGAAGGGCCTTCATGGATTCCAGTGAAAGGCCGGTAAAGGTGCCCCCGTAAAAGGCGATTTCCCGTAAAGGCGCAGAGGCGAACCTTTGTGAACGAATCGCCTTATCAAGGACTTCTCTGATATCTGACGGCCCCGGTACGAGCCCTCCCGTTCCGGTGACGTCTTCCTGCCGGCAGTAGACGCAGCGGTAAGGACACCCCTGGTTGGGAATAAAGATGGGGACGATCAAGGTTCCGGCATTTCTTCCGTTAGACATTGATAGGCCTTTCGGGCCACTTCCTGTTCGGCCGCCTTCTTACTCCTGCCCGAACCCTCGGCCAGGACACGGCCTCGCAGGCGGAGGGCCACTAGAAATACGCGGTCGTGGGGCGGGCCGCTCTCATCCACAAGCACATATTCGGGCCGGGTACCGTAACGGTGCTGGGTGTACTCCTGAATAAGGCTCTTGTAGTCGCGATAAGAGGCTTGCAGATCTATCTTCCGGGCCAGATCAACGAAGAGGCGCCTTACAATCTCGTCCGTCTTCGCGAATCCCCCATCCAGATAGAGGGCGCCTATCAAAGCCTCCATGGCATTGGCCAGCAATGAAGGCTTCCGGCGGCCGTGTGTCCTTTCCTCTCCGCATCCCAGGAGAAGAAATTCGCCGAGGTTCAACTTCAGCGCGATTACAGACAGGCTTCTTTCGTCGACCATCATGGACCTGAGCTTTGACAGCTCGCCCTCTCGAGCATCCTTGAACCGATCCATCAGGAGATGGCTGATGGATAAGTCGAGAACGGCATCTCCAAGGAACTCCAACCGTTCGTTGTCCCGGAGAGACTGAGCGCCTGCCTCGTTCACGTAGGATGAATGACGAAAAGCCTCCTCGAGAAAATCCCGGTTCTCAAAAGAGTACCCGAGCTTTTCCTCCAGTCTGTCCAGCTTGTCTTTCATGTATGGATTGACGGCCACGAAAGTCAGTGCAGTGAGCCTTTTTCTCCTTGTTTTCACATTTACTTTCTATTAGAATTCTAAATTTTTACATACCGGAATTGCAACGGAATTTCCATCATGAAGAAACAGATCATTCTCAGGCGGGAAGAGATCGCTGAAAGAATTCGGCGTATCGCCGAGGACATCCTCAAGAAAAACCCTTTAACGGACGATGTGGTCCTGGTGGGTATCCGCACGGGCGGGGCCTTTCTCGCCACCCGGCTTCAAGAGGCCATTGACCGCATCAAAGGCTCCAAACCCCCGGCAGGCGTCCTGGATATCACCCTATACCGGGATGACTGGACACGAATCGGACCCAAGCCCATCGTGGGCAAGACTGAACTCCCTTGTCCCATAGAGGACAAAACCGTAATCCTTGTGGACGACGTTCTCTTCACCGGACGAACCGTCCGTGCGGCCATGGACGCTCTCATAGATTACGGGCGCCCCAAAAAGATCGAGCTTGCCATACTCGCCGACCGCGGGGACGGAGACCGGGAACTACCTATCATGGCCAATTACGTGGGAGGTGTCTGGACGACCTCTCCCCATGAAACGATCAATGTCTACCTCGAGGAAGAGGGGTTCGAGGATCTCGTAACCATTGAAAGGAAAGAGGCGGCCTGATCGTCGATCCCCGACAGGTCGCGATTCCTGGTGGAAATGATCCTGGGCCTATTCGTGGTGCCCAAACAAGCGAGGGATTGTGTCATGCCCGTGGCCATACAGGTCAGAACCAGCAGAAGAAACCAGATGGTAAACATCACGAGCAATGTCCAAAAGGAGATATCAAGAGCAGGAATCCTGGAAGGCATATGCACGGTATATGTTCCCCACACAACAGCAGGCGTTACCATCAATGAGGGGGCCGACCCGGCGGTCTGCGACGACATCTTGAATAAGCTCGAAGACCTGGTCCCAACGAACGGAAATTACTCACACCTGGAAGGCAATGCGGACAGCCACGTAAAGGCATCCCTCATGGGAAGCTCAGTATCGGTAATCATTGAAAACGGAGGCATGGTCCTGGGGACTTGGCAGAAAATCTTTTTCTGCGAATTCGACGGCCCCCGCACAAGAAAGGCTTACGTGTCATTTTCAAAATGAGCCCCACTGCAGGCAGCCGAGAAGCAAATCACTGCACGAAGGACACGAAGACTACTGAGAAGCCCTTACACAAGTCCGATGCGCCCCGAGTCAAGCCCGTTTTCCTCGAGCCACTCCTTGATCGCTTCGAACAGGAGCCGGTAATACGCCTCGCTGCCGCCCAGCCCCCGCCTGCCGAACATGTAGTTGATCTCCAGGATCAAGGGCTCTGGTTCCGGCTCCTTCATGTTGAACACCATGTCCAAGGCCGCCAGATCTATGCCGAGGGCCTCCCGCATTTCACCGGCCAGGAGTCTCCCCTTTTCCTGAAGGTCTTTCCTCCACGAGACATCCACCATCGCTCCTTGTCCTATAGTGGTGATGAAGGCGTCGTGAGAGCGCTTCCAGTATGTAAGCACTTTTCGGTCCAGTATAACCGCACGGAGGACGTTTCCATCGGTGGGGATCAATTCCTGGGTGAGGATCTTTTCGCCGTGCTCTCCCTTCCGCCTCCCAAGATCGGTCAGTGCGGACTCCAGGTCATGGAGGCTGTGAATTACACAAACGCCGAGCCCCTCATGGTCCGTGTCGGTCTTTATGAGAAAAGGAGGGTCGTGAGGAAAATCTCCTGAAACGCGGAGGGCCTCCTGAAACGCGGCGATCGAGGCCCATATCCTGGTGACCGGATGGGGAAGTCCTCGCTCTCTAAACAATCGGGCCTGACCGGTTTTTCCCGGATAGGCAAATCGCAGGTCATACGATGGATAGACCTTGGCACCGCCTTCCCTGCAAAGCCTGTACAGCAATTCCCGGCAGGTCTGGGGCAGCAGCACGGCGTCTGCGCGTGCCGCCAGTCTCGCCTCTTGCAGGCCGGGTGGACGAGACCCCAGGATGACCTGGCGGTCGGCTGTTATGCACGGATGGAAGGAGAGAATCATGGGGCCTTCGCCGCCCCCCCAGGGCTGATTTGCCCTCGTATCTTTCTCGCCATTATTTGCTGCACCATTGAGAACGTGCCGGCCACGTGAGACCTGCCTGCTCAAGGCGTTAAGGTATTGGCCGCGCTAACGAATCACGACTCACGACTCACGAATCACGGCCTTTTGCCATTTGACTTCATATCCGGCAGGCATTATAGTGCAAATGAAGGATATCACAAGCTGACGAATCCCCTGCAGGGAGAAAAAATATGCCTATATATGAGTTCCATTGCGCCGGGTGCGGCCGGGTTTTTGAAATGATATTCAAGAGTTCTGATGAGCAAGTGGATCTCCAGTGCCCGGAGTGCGGTTCCACGACTGTGGAACGCGTGGTGAGTGTCGCCAACCACTCAATGGGAACCGTGTCCGGGGGAAAACAGGCCAAGCTGGACACCAAGTCGTGCGGCCCCGGCAACTCTTGCACCACGCTCGAACTCCCCGGTTATAGCCGCTGAATCCACCGTCGCACACCTCTTTTTGCATACTCACCTATGGTTGCGTTTTTCCCATGAGCATGACCAGCGACAGACCTGCCCGGAAAATCGAACTTGATGAAGACGACCTGGCTGTTATTCGTGATCTCTTCGAGGAAAAGATCGTACCGAAGCTCAGGCGTCACCACGCGCGCATCGGCGCACTGAGTTGCGAGTTTGCCGGCCCGGCTTATGCCGGCTGGATGCTCCGCTTCAGATCCACAGGCGACGACTTCGAGATCATTGACTACGAGTATGATCAGGACGTCGGCGCCCTCGATCTGGATCTCTGAAAAAGGGGGCTTAAATATATGCTGGACCGGGTTTTTTACGGCCGGGATGCTATCAAGCGGCCGACATGCCCATTCTGCGGGATGATAGTGGAGAAGCCCCGGGATCTGACCACTCGAAGGCAAGGCGAAATGCCCGTGGGCTCCTGCACATGCGGCGCTGTTTACTCCTGTGACGAAAGCGGGCGAAACGTGGGCTCGGCCCAGATCGAGGCCCTTGTGTTCAGCTGCGACATGGACTGGGACCTGGCGTGGAGCCTCCTTCCCGATGAAGACTACCGTCTGGAAATCGTAGACACCTACGATTTCCAGAACCACCTCATCGTGCCCGGCGGATTTTTCGAGAGCAGGCGGATCGCAGGGGTTCTGGTATTCGTGAGGCTGCACGACGATGTACTGGAAGTCACTGCCGAAGGGGTCCGGAAGCGTCTTGCGAGGGCTCGCACTCCTTCAGGTCCCGCACCTCCCGCAGCCCGCGCCGCCAAGACACCCTCTCTCACGAAACGCGATGTTGAAAACTGTGTGCGGGAGTGGAACATGGAGCCGCTCGTGAACGCCGCTCCCAGCGACCGCAAGCTTCTCCGTACCATTCAGCGGCTGCTCTACTCGGGCGACGACACGCTTCGACGCAGGGCCGCAGAGGCCATGGGTCGGGTGAGTGCTGTAGTCGCCGAAACCAATCCAACTGCAGTGTCAAAGCTGCTTCAGGAGCTTTTCTATGCTGTTACCGATACGGCGGCCTCGAGCTGGGGGGCGTTCGAGACAATCGGGGAAATAATCCGCCACAAGCCTGAGATCTACGCCGGATACCTGCCTCAACTATACCGTTTCCTGGGTGATGAAACCAAGCGTGCAGCGACCATCGAGGCCATTGCCTCGGTAGCCGGCACACGGCCCGATCTCCTTCGAAAACACACTTTTCATTTCCTGGCTTTTCTGAAGGATCCGAACCCGGCTGTACGAGGTCAGGCCGTTCGACTTCTAGGATACCTGGACGCGCGCGAAATGAGGGACGACCTGGAAGCCCTTCTAAAAGACCAAAACCAAGTCCAGCTCTATTATGACAGAGAGGTAAATTTTACAACGGTCGGCCGGCTTGCCCGCGAGGCCCTTGAACGGATGTAACAATTTTGGAAGTCGCATACCTGGCATCCTCTCCGAACGGCGACATTACGCTGGGTCCGGACCATCTCTCTGCGCCTTTCCGGCTCTCTATGGAGGAAACACACCCTTTCCTGAGCCTGGGTGACTACCTGAACGGGCTAAGGAAATTCCTTCTTGCGGACGATGGCCGGATGCTTTCCCGCATTTTAGGGGACAAGGTACACCATGATATCCCCCCGGAAAAGCTTGAATCCCTTATCATCCGCACTGAAAAACATGGCGCACTTTATCACATAGCGAGCGTGGAGATTCAAGCAGGCATGGACCGGCTCAAGCTTTGTGCAAGCACGGCCTTGTCCTCACAAGCCAGGCGCTGGCTCACCCGGGAGATGGATACGCTCACAGAACTCCGCCGCCGATTCAGCCTGCCCCATCTGCCCGTCCCTGTCTTATTCGGCGAAGCGGCTCTGGCCTCCGGGAGTTGTAATGTATCCGCTCTCGTGCTCTTGGCCGACTGGTTCGAGGACTTCCATGAATGGCATCTTAATACTCCAAGGCACGGCGGGCCGCCGAGAGTGCGCATCTGGGACCAGTCCGGAGGCTATCGATGGGCCACTGACAGGGAGGCCCGATCCCTGTTTTGGGGGGCGGCCCGAATCCTCAGTCAATATTACGACCCCCATGGGTTCATGCAGGTGCGGGCCTGGCATCATGCGGCAGGCGATTTTGTGGTCCGGCCGAGAAACCGGGAACTGGACGTCCGGCTCACAACCGCCCGTGCTTACGCCCCGCTTCCGGGCCTGTCACCGGCCGACGGGGCCATACCGGCCGTTGCGCTGGCCTACTTCTTCCTTGATACAGTCCTTCGCATTAGGCTTGACAGGGATGAGGGGGTAGGAGAGCCCCTTTGGGCCGAAGATGAAGCCCTGCAGGCGGCGGTAGAGGGGTTCTTCACAGGCCTGGCCGAGCGCCGGCGGTCAGGAGACCTCGTTTGGGAAGATAACATCCAAATACTTGACCTCTTTCGTTCCTTATCCACGAAAGAGCTTCTCAAGCTCCACGGACCTATCCTTCAGTTCCTGGAAAAAGAAGCTGATGTTGAGCGGGACCTTGTCGAGAGCCGTCTTGATGATCATGTCAAAGCCCTTCAACGGGTCCTTCCAGGGGTTCGTGGATAAGGCTTTCGATGGGGGTTGTGAGAACCTTGGACACTGAGATAAGGAGTCCCGCCCTGTCCGGATCTTCTCCCTCCTCCATCAGAACGAGTTCCCGTGAAAGGTTGTAGAGATCCCTGAACACGCCATCCAGGTCAAAAGCCGGATAAGATGTGCCCGAAACAAAACCTGAATGCGCGCACACTCTGGCCTTACCCTGAATTTTTGTCGGAACCCCGTATATCCTGCAGGTAACAGGCCTCTGGTTGTAAAGCACGCAATCCCGCTCCTCATTAAGCAGCGGACAACGGACCCTGCCCAATGCAAGGGGGTCTCCCTCCACAGGTCCGCTTTCTTCATTTTCACTGATTTGCTGCTGAAGACGGGCAAGATCCAGATCCGCACGGTTGCAGCGGAGAACAACTTCCGCCTTCTCAGAGCTTGACAGGCGGGCAAACTGCTGCTGAAGATATGCCGCTTCCACCAGAAACAGACCGAATACGGCATGACAACAATCGTCGCAGTGCCTTCGGCACCGGACGGCCTCGGGATAGTCGCGGGCCATTTTCTCGAAAACGGCATCGGCCCGGGCCGTGAGTTGCTCGTAGGAGCGAAACAGCGAGTCGATTCCCATGTCCCTTCCTGACTTTGAAACGCCGTTTCCCCCGTACCTGAATCCGAAAACGGCAAAAGGCTGTCAATTCATGCGGACGGCATGGATGACAGCCCTATTTACAGGAGCCCGGCCATTTATTGGCAGTACGAGAACACCGCCTCTCCCGAGCGCACATTACAGAACCGAAACCGGACCCCGCTGCGGCCTACCCGAAGGTCTTGCTTCGAATCGCCTTTCCCGCAAGCGGGTTGTACAGCTTGGTGATGGCGAACTTCATCACGTCCAGGGTCTTGAGATCCAAGACGATATCAAGAAGTTGCTTCTGGGCCGCATCCGGGAGCGCACAGGCATTCGCCTCGTCGAACGTCAGGTCCGGAAACCCTTTGACCAGTTTCTTCTGGTCCTTCTTGCTCATTGGAACCTGGACAGCCTTCTTTCCCTCCACCTCCAGGACCTGGTCGCCCAGCCCTATATCATCCAATTTCTTCTGGTCGTCATCGCTGAGAAACACATTGATCAAACAATCTGCCATGGATGGATCTCCTTTCCATTGTGGCCCACTCACTCCTTCTCCACAGTAAAAATTTAACAGTCGACGGAGACGGGGAGCGGAAAGACAAAAGAATGTGAGCTTGGATTCCTTTCGAAAACTTCCATTCGCACTGCTAGGCCAAGGCTTGTAAAAGCAGAAAACCCTCTGTGTAACGCCCGTTTCTCTACTATGAGGCGAGTCCCATTGTCAAGGGAATTGGCGGGTATTGGTGTCTTCACCGCCGCTTCAGGTATCTTTTACAATGATGCTTGACGATACGGCTCAAGCCTTTTTAAAAACTCCGGATGAACCTCAAACCCCAGGGAAACAGCGTGATCCACATGTTCGATCGCCCTTTGGTACTCCTCCCGGCAGTAGTACGCAAAGGCCAGGTTGTTCCTTCCCAGGCCGAAGTCGGGGGCGAAGGTCATCAATTTCTCTCCCGTTTCAACTGCCTTGTCCACATCCTCTTTCTGGAGATAGGCGTTGACGAGGTTCGACCAAGCCTGGACGATCTTCGGGTTCAGCTCAATGGCCTTTTTCAGGGCCTCTATCGCTGCATCCGTCTGCTGCATCTGGAGGTAGGCGAAACCCAGGTTTGCGTAACCGCGCGCATACCTCGGTTCGATCTCGAGGGCTTTCTTGTTGGCAAACACTACGTGCTCCAGATCCCCCTTCTGGAAGTAAATGTATCCCAGGTTGACATACCCCTCGAACATTCGAGCGCTGTTGCTGATGGCGTCGTTGAAGGCCCCTATCGCCTCATCGAGCCTTCCCTGCTCCATAAGCGCTACGCCCAAGTTGTAGCTTGAGTTTGCGCACTCGGGGTTTTCCTCCAGGTTCTGCTTTTGTTCGGCAATGAACTCCTCTGCGCCCTGGGGTGTCTTCATCAGTCTCTCCGATGTTGATTTTCGGGCCTCGCTGTCAATTTCGCAAAAGCCCGTTTTTTGTTCCGTCCGTCACGCCTAATGCGCACCAAAAGCCAACACATTTTCAACGTATCCCAGGAAAATATCGGATTCCGGCAAGGCTTTCATGTCATTTTCCGGCGCATACATACGGCAGGAGGCCGCACCTCCCATGGGAGAAGCGGCCTCCTACCGCTACTCAGTCAAGGCATGTGAAGCGAAGACTAGTGATCCTCTGTCTGTCCCCGCCCCTTCATGCCGTACATGGTGCTGCTTCCCGTGGAGAAGTAGATCAGCTTCTCCTCGTTGATCAACGCCGTAGCCGCCTTCTTGACTTCCCTGGCCTTGACGTCGGGTTTCACTTTTTTCACGGCCTTTTCCAGGTCGTTGAAATAGAACTTTGTCTTCTTGCTGCTCTCGGCAAAGTCCATGATGGCCTTTTTTATGTCTTCCATGGACTGCTTCCTTTCTGTCCGCCCAAGCGGACGATCCGGCTACTCGATTCCTCCCGCCGCCCTGGATACCTCCCAGGCCGCTTCAGTGTACTTGAAGTGCGTGGAAGTCCTGTAGGTGTCGTACTGGAGCCGGTAGTCGTCGATGAGGTGCTCGGTAAACGGCAGGTCACACTTCTCGAAGAACTTCTCCCAGCCGATCCGCTCGGCCCAGTCCCCGATTCGCTCGTACTTGTTGGCATCCGCCGCATATGCCTCAACGATCTTCTTGACGTCCTCACAGACCTCAGGATAACGAGGAAAATTGTTGGGCAACCAGGGCACCACGACCTTGGAAAACATCGGCGGGCTGATCCGGTTGGAGATCTTGCCGCCGGCCAGAATGGTCACACCGTCACCTTCCTTGTCTGAGAGCGGAACGGCCATGCACATGGTGTAACAGTTCCCGCAGAACATGCAGCGTTCGTTCTTGATTTTCACCGTCTTCTTGCCGTCTTCCGTCTTGGCCGGAGAGATGGCGCCCGTGGGACAGGCCGCGATTACCAGAGGGATCTCGCAAAGCGAGTCCAACACCTCGTGGTCGATCAGCGGAGGTTTCCGGTGGTACCCAAGCAGTGCGATGTCAGAGCAGTGAACGGCACCGCACATATTCAGGCAACAGGCCATGGATATACGCACCTGGGCGGGGAAGGTCATGCCCTGGAAATGATCGAAAAGATCGTCCAGCACGGCCTTGACCATGGAAGAAGCATCCGTGGCCGGGGTATGGCAGTGCAGGTAACCCTGGGTGTGAACGATGTTGGTCAAGCCGGCACCGGTCCCGCCGACGGGAAACTTGTAGCTGCCGGACACATGCTTGCGGCTCTCAAGATCCTTTTTCAGGGCCTCCGCCTTGTCCTGGGTGTCCACCAGGAACTCGATGTTGTTTCGCGTGGTGAAGCGGACGTATCCGTCGCAGTGTTTGTCCGCGATATCGCAGATCTCACGAACGTGCTCTGCTGACATAAAACGGCAGCCGCCCACTCGCACGGTGAACACCTTGTCGCCGGTCTCGGAGAAATGGACGAGAACGCCCGGTTCAAGGATCTCATGGGACTTCCACTTACCGTAGTTGTTCTGAATAATGGGAGGGAAGTTCTGCCAAAAATGCCGGGGACCGAGGTCGGTGAGCCGGTTCTCCATAGGTTTGTCGGGATTATAAAGTCCGAGTCTTTCCTGAGATAATGCCATATCCTTTCCCTCCTATCTCTTATGCCTGGATCGGTAATCGTTGATGTCTCGTTCCCAACCGCCTTCCACGTCCTCTTCCTTCCAGAAGATATAGGGATTGGCCCTGGGTGCCGTGACCATCTGTGGCATGGGTGGAATTTCCAGGACCTCGAGGAACTTTGGAATGCCGTAACGCTGAATCAACTCGCCCAGGCGCTCACGGTTCTTGCCTTCTTCCATCCACCAGTCCCAAACCTTTTCGATCACTTCCTTTATGTTGTCGTAGGGGTGCTCCGCCTTCATAAAGGGAATGGTGAGCACGGACATCTGGGCGCCCTCGAGAATGGGGGCCTTGGCGCCGAAAAGCAGGCTCACGCCTGTGTCCTTGCCTGGCCGCAGGGCCTGGGGCATGACGTTGATGCAGTGCATGCACCTGATGCACTCCTTGTTGTCGATCTTGAGCGTGTCGCCTTCCATCCACATACACCTGGTGGGGCACAGGTCAATGACCTCTTTTTGAATATCGAACTTGCCCCAGTCCCGGCCGGCGTGCGCGCCGCCGTTGGGTACGATCTCACCGCCCACGTAAGCCTTGACAGCGGCCTGGTCGATCCGGATATCGTCCCTCCAGGTGCCGATGAAGGACATGTCGGCCCGGGCGATGGAGGCCACACAACCGTTGGGGCAGCCATCGAACTTGAACTTGAATTTATATGGGAACGCCGGCCTGTGAAGCTCGTCCTGGTAGTAGTGGGTCAGTTCATAGCACATGGCCTGGGTATCAATGCAGGACCACTCGCAACGGGCCTTGCCGATGCAACATGAAGGTGTACGCAGGTTTGAACCGGAGCCTCCCAGATCCTGCTGGAGCACGTGGCCCAGTTCGTAAAAGATGGGCTCGAGTTGTTCAGTGGTGGTGCCCAGGAAAATAATGTCGCCCGTGGATCCGTGAAAATTCATCAAACCGCTTCCACGGTACTCCCACAGGTCGCAGATGGACCGGAGGTAGTCGGACGTATAGAACTTGCTCGCGGGCTGATTCACTCGCATAGTGTGGAAGTGGGCCACGGCCGGAAAAGTCTCAGGCATGTCGCAGTATCGGCCGATTACGCCGCCGCCGTATCCAAACACCCCCACAATGCCGCCGTGCTTCCAGTGAGTCTCGCCGTGGTCAAAGGAGACCTGGAGCAGACCCAGCACGTCTTCAACGGCCTCGGACGCAACCATCATGCGGTCTTGCGGCAGCTTTTTCCTGTGCAGGGCCTCCCGCTTTGAATCCGCCACAAAGCTGGGCCAAGGCCCCTTTTCCAGGTCATCCAAATCCGGGATATCGTGCTTTATCTTGAAGCTCTTTAGTTCTTCTTCGGTGTAATTGTTCAACTCCTCATCACTGTAAATTCGGAGTTCACTGTATTTTATTGCTTTTTGTTCTTCTCTTGGTTCAAACTCCATTATCCATGCCTCCTTTTAGGGTACAAAAGGTTGGTCCTCTCAGGTTGAAAGGGGGGGGAAACCCCGAGTGGTCGCCAGTCGCTTTCTTCACCTCCTCCCCACGGAAAATATAAATTCTTTCGCGGCCCGGGCAAACGGACCCGATCGTTTGTGCTATGGGTTCGCCCAAAGGCGCAAACAACCACAAATACCGGAAATTACAAGCTTTTTAGTTGCACAGATTAGAATTTAAATCAGAATCGAGTCGAGATGTCAATAAAAATCATCAACCACACCAAAAAGAGTGTTGGGATTTTCTATATTTGATTGACAATCACACCCGAAGATTCTATCACCGCAATCAAAGTAAAGCCTTGCAGGGCAATTGCTCCGAATCAACGGCCATTAACCCTTAATTACCTA
>CAYVDE010000037.1:0-24291 GCA_964450535.1 uncultured Desulfobacterales bacterium | reverse complement strand
AAGGACAGATAAAAGGGCCGTGAATCTCTGCTGGTAGAGCGACCTGGAAGCGCTGGAGAAATATTTGGCGGATTCTTCAATATCCCCTGCCATCAAAGCCGTCTTCATCTGGTCCCACTTGAACTGCAGTAGTGCATCAAGCTCCGTTTCGCTCCAGACCTGGACCGCAACCTCGTCGGTATATACATACCCTTGATCATCAGCAGCCTCAGCCGTGATGAAATATATTCCTGGAGCTGTCAAAAGGAGGTTGAACCGGTCATATTCATCCCCATCTGAAATCTCCACATCTCCAGGGCCTGTTCCGTGGACCTGGAGATCTACGGGGTTGAACATCATGTCCACCGCAAGGGTCGCTTCAAAGGGTGATACGCCGGTTTGCGGGTTCGCTGTAACGGCAAGGTAGCTTTCGGTTGTTTCGGCGAAGACTGATATTGAATTCTCGGACGTGTTTTCCTGGGTGTCCGTGGCCACGGCCGTGATGGTGTTTTCGCCCTGATCCAGGGGGACATGATTGGCCACGAACTGACTCCCGTCCACCAGGGCCTTGATACCGTTGACGATGAGCCCGGTTTCATTTCCAAGGGGATTGCTGATAGTGCCTTGCACCATGGTCGCCGGCCCGGATATCAGGTCATTGTTCATGGGTGAAGTGATGGATATGAGGAATTGAATGGGTGTGACAGTGATTGTCACCGTGGCCTGGCCTGTGCCGCCGTGCCCGTCGGAAATGACATACAAAAAAGAGTCGGTGCCGCTGAATCCGGGGTGGGGCGTGTACGTGAAGATGCCGTTGCCGTTGTGGGCGGCCGTTCCGTCGGCGGGCTGGGTGAAGCTCTGGATGCTCAGGGTGTCGCCGTCAGGGTCCCAGTCATTGGCCAGCACATCGATGCTGACCGGTTGACCTGCATCGGTCTGGGCGAAATCGTCCTGAGCCACCGGCGGCTGATTGACCTGGTTGATGGTCAGGCTGATGAAGGCGGGCTCGGAATCAACATACCCGTCATTCACTTTGAAAGTGAAGCCGTCATTTCCATGATACTGCGGGTCAGGGGTGTAGGTCAAATCATGGGCCTGGCCGGTCAGGTTGCCGTGCGCCGGTTGGGTTTCCGTGACAAAGGTCAGAGGGTCATCGTCCGGGTCCGACCCGGTCAGGGTAATGCCCAGGCTGGTACCCTGATCGAGTGTCAAGGATTGGGGATGTGCCACCGGCGGTTGATTGACCACGCTGACCTGGGCGGTTCTGGTGACAGTGCCGCCCGGACCCTGGGCGGTCAGGGTGTAGGTGGTGTCAGCAGGAGGCGTGATGCTTACTGATCCGTTCAGGGCCACTCCGCCGATGCCCTGGTCAATGCTCACGTCTTCCGCGTGCTGCGTGGTCCAGGCAAGGGTGCTGCTCTGATTGGGGCGAATGGATTCGGGGTCGGCCGTAAACTCGGCCTGAGGCGGCGGGATCACCTCCTGGGCCCTGATTTCAAGGGTGGCTGAGGCCTTGGGTTTGCCGTTCAGGAAGACGATAAGGCGATTGTTTTTCCTGAGATCTACCTCTCTTTCAAAAACTGGGTTGTCCCTGAGGTTTACGGCAATAGGGGTGTTGTTGAAGAGGAGCAATCCACCCCTGACAGTTTTTCCGGCGTCGTTCTCGATGGTCAAGAGTCCCTTTTGCGGTTCTGGTGCGTTAAACCTGTGGGTGGAAAGGTGGATGTGCCAGGCGCTGATGGTGAGTTTTTTGGGACCGAAAACGGTTTGGCCGGAACTGAAAACCGGGATAGTCGAACCCAGGATAAAGAGAACGACACAAAAAAAGCCGATTCTACGCATGAGATTGCCTCCTTCCTTCCGAAAGCTTTGTGTCTCAAAAGCTAACATTTTCCTGCCTTTCAGGTACTTTTTAAAAAGTTCTATGATACAGTTATCAAAAATTATATTTCTATAATTATATAATTATAATATAATTTTGATAAAATTAGCTTTATATTGCTATACATTTATCATTCCTAAAAACTTAATTATCAACTTTGTTAGTAAGGTTTATCAGGTACTTATATTCCCTAAAAAAAGCCTTGAAGAGATATATATTGAACTTAAAATAGGAAAGTCAAGTTTTTTCTTGATTTTTTGATAACAATGAGTAAAGTTTTATGATCCTATCTTGTCGTTAGGATCTCTAAAAAAAGCTTGGCTCGTCTTAAAAATTTGAAATGATTAGGTGTTTGTTTAGGGCATCAGCAATCCGATGTGGTATGAAAAGGCAGGAAGGATAGCTGCACTGGGGGCTGTTGACTGAGATGCCCTGTCTAATCGGCATCCGGGTATCCAGGGGTTTTCAAACCATTATATGGGAGGGGGAGGCTTTGAAAACATTGCCGGTCGGTGTGGTGGTGGCCGCAACCTTTTTCGGGATTTCCGCCTCTTTTTCGGCCGCGGTCGAGGAACACGCCGAAGCCCGGACCTCTGTGAAGGAACCCTGTGTGACCCGCCGGAATCCGCAGAGGGTAGGAGGGAGGGTCTGGGGATCTTTAACAGGGCTCCCGCTTCTATGAAACGCCTTCCACCCAGATTACTGTTTGTCTTGGCAGCCCTGCCGTCAGCGGTCTTTATATGGTATTGGCCTGTGAGGTTTCTGGAGGCGCTGCCCTCAACGGGGGCGTTCGGTATAGCCCGGGGGATCAGTTCAATCCTGGCCCAGAACGGCCTCGCATTTCTGGTAATCCTGTTTTTTTTGGGTAGTCGCAATTCACTGGTGGAGAGATCAATCGGCCTGGGTAGAATGCTTCGATTACACAAGGCCCTTGCCTTGATGGCACTTGCCTTTATTGCCGGTCATGTGGTCTTGCAGTTTTGGCGGTTCCATTTCGTAATCGGACCGGAGTCGGTTATAAAATTCCTGCTGAACGTAAACAACCCGGGTATTGTGGTAGGCTGCCTGGCCCTGCTCCTGCTCATTATTGCCGCTTTACCGGCAATCCTGGGGGTTATGCTTGGTCTTCCGATCCGCATATGGAAACCTTTACATCTCATTGCATACGCGGCTGTTCCCCTGGGAATGGTCCACGCCGTTATCCGGGTGACCATGAAAGGTGAATTCCCCCAGGTTCAGGTGGTTGTGTTTCTGGCAGTGATGCTGGCCCTCGCTGTGATCATGAGGATCTTCCGTCAGGTGGGGACGCTGGTAAATAAGTAAAATAATTTGAGTGAGTTGTTTACTTATTTACCAGCGTCCCCAAGTCTGTTACACGGAGTATCTTTTCGAGCTGGATATTGTATTTCCGCATGCGGTTCCACACGGTTGTGCGTGTGACGCCCAGGATATCGGCTGTTTTTGAGCGGTTGCCGTGGGCGGCCTTGAGCGCCTCGATCAAGGCGGTCTTTTCCTCGCAGGAGTCGTCTGATCGCCCTTTTCCACCGCTTATGGTCTCAACACCTTCGCCGGCATCCGAAAGAAACTGATCCGGCAGGTGCCCCGGCTCAACAAGGCCCGCCTCGGCCACGGCAAACGCAAACTCCAGTGCGCTCCTGAGTTCACGAACATTACCGTTCCACGAGTAGTTCACCAGGCGTTTCATGGCCTCCCTGCTGAGCCCTGTGATGGGCTTTCCTGTTCGGATCTTCATTTCGCGGACGAGTGCCTCCACGAGAATGGGGATGTCTTCCCTTCGCTCCCTGAGGGGAGGCAGGTGGATCGGGATCACATTGACCCTGAAATAGAGGTCCTCACGGAACTCCCGCCGCCGGATCTTTTCGGGCAGGTCCTGATTGGTTGCCACGATGATGCGTACGTCCACGTGCACGGGGGTGTGATCCCCGACACGTTCGATCTCCCTGCTCTCAAGCACACGCAGGAGTTTTACCTGGGTGGCAAGGGGCATATCCCCGATCTCGTCAAGCAGTATGGAACCTCCGTCAGCCGCTTCGAACCGGCCGATCCTGTGACGGTATGCCCCGGTAAACGCGCCCTTCACATGGCCGAACAGCTCGCTTTCCAAAAGAGCCTCGTTCAGGGCAGCGCAGTTCAATTGAATAAACGGCCCGTCCCGCCGGTCGCTCAGGTCGTGAACGGCCTTTGCCGCCAGCTCTTTGCCTGTACCGCTTTCGCCGGTGATAATAACCGGCGCATCGGATCGTGCCGCCTTTTCGATCAGGGAGTAGACCCGCTCCATGGGCTGCGAATGTCCTGTCATGCCGCAGAACCCATCGTCCAGGTGCACCATTCGGGAAAGCTCCTGGATCTTTTCATCCATCTTCTGAATCTCGGTGAGGTCGGTCAAGGTCTCCACGACACCGACAATCTCGCCGTCCGGATGCTTGAGCACCGAAGCGCTCTTGAGCGCAGGCAGCAGTGTGCCGTCTTTGCGGATCAGCTCGCACCTGCAGCGTTCCACACCGGCATCCGAATCCTCGAACAGCAGGCACCAGTGGCTGGTGGAGGAACTGCGCTTCATCTCGCAGCGGTCACAACGCAGTATGGTACACGGTGTCCCGATGAGGTCGTCCCTGGAATAGCCCGTCATCTGCTCCATGGCACGATTGACCAGGGCGATCTTCCCATCGGGCCTGACCAGAAACAACCCGCCCTGCATGGTGTCCACGATGTCCGGCCAGAATTCGGCGTAGGTCTCGATCGAATAATTTGGCATGATGATTAACCCCTATGTTTAAACTCAATGTTAAATTATACATTTGAAAGCGTCTTGTCAATTCGCCGGTAAGATGATATTATTGATATTTCGATGCCTTGTGGTTTCTCAACCGGGGCGGGGTATGCGGCATAGATATTGCTCTATCATCAAGGGTTTTGAGCTCCGGTTCAACGCACATTCTTTCTGTGGCCCGAAAAGGCCTTGAATAGGCCTTTGAACGGCTCCGAGCGAGAGTGAGGACTTATGAATATCAGGCCTTCTACATGGTTGATTATCGGACTTGCAACAGCCTGCGCCGCCATAATCGTCATAGTCGGATGTGTCGAGACCAGGCCGACGGCAAAACCTGAACCCGCCAGGGTTGCCGTCGCCTCATGCCTGGAATGTCATACAAACTATGAGACCCTGAAAGCCATTGCAGATCCGGACACGGATCCTCCTGTCGAAGGCTGCGGAGGCGCGGCCCCCTATATAGAGCCCTTTGACCGGGTGTACATGGGCGGACCGGGTTACGAACAGTTCAAGAACTCGGAACACGGGCAACTGGGCTGCACCGAGTGTCACGGCGGCGTTGACAATACCTCCGACAAGGAGACGGCCCACTCAGGTGACTTCGTCAAGAGCCCGTCCCTTAACGCCGAGGCCGCATGCGGAGACTGCCACGGTGAGATAGTCTCAACAGCCGCGGGCAGCCTGCACCAGCAGGGCTGGGGCCAGAAAAACGCGGTGGCCGATCGCCTTGGGTATGCCGGCTATGATGAGGTGCCGGAAGCAGTTCACGCGGGATATGAAAAGAACTGCGCCACCTGTCACGCCACGTGCGGTTCCTGTCATGTAAACCATCCCAAGGCAGGAGGAGGTGGGCTCTACAAGGGGCACAACTTCCAGCGCACACCGGACATGAGGGACAACTGCGTGGCCTGTCACGCCAGCAGGGGGGGGCACGCGTATTTCGGGCTCGGAAGAGGGGCCAAGCCAGACGTGCATCTTACCAATGCCGGCTATACCTGCCTGGACTGCCACGATCAAACCGACATGCACGGGGACGGAAAGATTCATGAGAGCCGGTACAAGTCCGCTTCCTCAATCAGTTGCAGCGACTGTCACGATGATTCCGCATCGGGCAACATTTACCATGAGGCGCACATCAAAGATCTGGACTGTTACGTGTGCCACTCACAGGACTACAACAATTGCGGCAGTTGCCATGTGGGCGGGCAGGGAGCCCGCATACCCTCACACCTGGATTACAAGATAGGAATCAACCCGATTCCTGAAGACAAGCCTTTCAGAATGGCCTTGTTGAGGCGAACACCCGCGGCGCCGGACAACTGGTCCGAATACGGAGTTGCCGAATCGGCCTCTTTCGACGTAAGGCCTACGTTCAACTACACAACTCCTCATAATATCACGCTGTGGACAACCCGCACAAAGGTCGAGGACGGCGGGTCCTGCTCTACAAACTGCCACATAAACCCGGACGAGCCCGCCAACAGCAACCGCGAGCTGTATCTCTTCGAGTCGGATCTCAATGAGTGGGAGAAGTCCGCCAACCGCAATATAGTGGTTGACGGCAGGCTCCCTGAGGAATGGGGAGTGAAATAGGAAGTGAAACAGGTTTTACGAAAACTTTAAACAATCTAATCGGGAGAAAATGGAGAAAACAATGATTCACAACTCAAGAAAACAGCTTACATGGATTATCACTATATTGTTCATCGGCCTTGCTGCACTGTCCGGATGCGTCCACACGTCCCAACAGGCAAAATCTCAGGACGAGGCAGAGATCCTCCTCAGCTTCTTTGAAAACGAGCGGGACTACATTCACCAGGGCGGCAGCTTTGTGATAAAGGCCGATGTCCTGCGCACCAACATCCTTACCAAGCCCAAGGCCCAGTACATTATCGACATACGCTCGACCGAGGCATTTGAAAAGGGACACATTAAGGGGGCACATCATGTGGGGATCAATGACGTGTATGAACACGTCAAGGGGCTCGATGCCGACGCCTACGAGAACATCGTGGTCGTGTGTTTCGCCGGCCAGGCCTCGGCCTACCTTGTATCGCTTTTGCGGGCAGCGGGCTATGCAAACGCCGTCTCCCTCAAATGGGGCATGAGTTCCTGGGCCTCGGTCTTTGCCGAGGAATCCTGGCTCAGGAACCTCAGCAGCGCGCGCATGGAGGAATTCGTCCACACGGACTCGCCGCCCAAGAACCCTTCAGGTGTCCTGCCCAGGCTTGAGACCGGCAAGACCACCGCCCCTGAGATCCTCGAGGCGCGACTGCGCACCCTTTTCGCCGAGGGGTTCGGCCCGGCCATGCTGGGACACTGCTGCCTGTTTCATGATTTCTATGACAACGGCGGCTTCTATGTGATCAATTACTGGAGCAAGGAGCTGTATACCAAGCAGGGGCACATACCGGGGGCTGTCAACTATCCGCCCAAAACCGAGCCTTTCAGGAGCGGCAACGACCTGTTTACCCTGTCCACAAGCATACCCAATGTCATCTACTGCTTCACAGGGCAGACGAGCGCCTATCTTGCGGGGTACCTGCGGATTTTGGGATATGACGCCCGCTCGATCCTGTTCGGCGCCAACAGCATGATTTACGACCGGATGAAAACCAACAAGGTCCCCAACACCTTCATTCCCGAAACCGAGATCATGAATTACGATTACGCTACGGGAAAATAAAATAATATTCCGGGGACACCATACCTATTTTATGGAAATGTGGTCTGACCGGCGGAAGTGACAGAAGGGCAACAGGCACCAGCAGCCGTTTTGCTGGGGGGCGGAAGCCGGAGTGCCAAAATTGGTATGGTGTCCCCGGAAAAAAACAAAGGGCATCTCCTCAAGTATTGCTCAGAGGAGATGCCCTTTTTAAATCATTGCGTAAGGTTAAACTACAGTGACATTAGCAGCAGAAGCACCTTTGGGGCCCTGCTCGATGTCAAAAGAAACCCTGTCGCCTTCATTGAGGGATTTAAAGCCGCTCGCATTAATTGCTGAGTGGTGGACAAATACGTCTGTTCCGTTTTCCTGCTCAATGAAACCAAAACCTTTTTGGTCGTTAAACCATTTAACAGTTCCATTAGCCATGAATTACATCCTCCTTTCTCAAAAATTTCAATGTCTCAAACTGGAGGATGCATTCGTTAAAACCGTTGTACCTTCAGAAAGAAACCGTCCCACGATTAAAATAAGACTTAATTGATTTATTAAACTTAATCCTTACTGTTAAAGAAGTCAAGAAAAATAACAGTTATATCGAAAAAATATTACTAAAAATCCTGTTCCTTTTTTCCTGCATCCCCCTGAAGAAAGACTTGCCGAAGAACCGTCAATGTCCTAATGTCACAGAGGGTGTGCGTTGGGTCGCCTGTTAAGATCCGTGCAGCATTCGGAGTGCTGATACGTCAAGCCCCTTTCGTGGCCACTCCGGCCTTGAGGGCGTAGCGCCATGTCTTACAAACGGGTTTTTCTTTCGGTGGTTGTGGCGACATCAGTGGCCATGGCCTTTTTCACGGCACCGATCGCAGCGGCCAAACCGCGCGACACCAAGGCAGGACAATCCGCCATGGAACGTGTCTGGCGGGATTCCTGGCGTCTCATGGAGCGGACACCCCTTCAAGGCGACCTCCCGTTTCGGGACTGCTTTGAGCAGGCCGCCAGGCGGTACGATCTTCCCCTTCCCCTGCTGTTCGCCGTGGCCCGCGGGGAGTCCAACTTCAATCCAAGGGCCGTGAGTCCCAAGAGCTGCCTGGGCGTCATGCAGATCAAGTGGCCGGGAACCGCCAACGAGCTGGGCATAAAGCAGAAGGACGCCCTTTTCAACCCCTGCATCAACATCGACGCCGGGGCCAGATACCTGGCCGGCCTGGTCCGGTCATATCAGGGAAACCTCTATCTCGCGCTGGCCGCTTACAACTACGGGCCCGGAGCCATTCGGCCCGGCAGGATACCGGATGGAGCCCACTGGTATGCCTCCTATATTCACAGGCATCTTCAGCACGTTCTCTCGTCAAGTGAGATCAGGATGGGCCAAGGCGTGATTCGCACCTTTGGTTCCTTTCATGAAGCGGCCCTTTTCGTGAGCTACCTGAACAGCTGTGTTCCTGACCTCCGCCTTCGGATCTCAGCGGATCCGCGCAAGATCTTTGAGGTCTACTTCACCTATGAATCGCCTGAAGAGCGTAAAGACGTCATCAGCCGGATTCTCCGCAAAACGGGCATCAAACCTCAGGCAGGCGGCTATTCTTAGCACCCGTCGCACAGAGCAGGAGGGGAATATGAACAGAATCATAAGGGTGCTTTTCATAACGGCCCTTGTTGCCTTACTCGCATGTGCGGGCAGGCCTCACAAGGATATGGATGAGGCCCTTACTGCGGGGGAACGGGCTTGGCTGGAGGAGCACGGACCCATCAGGGTGGGCGTTTTCAACGACTACCCTCCCATTGGTTATTTGGACGAATCCGGTCACCCTCAGGGTGTGGCCATTGATTACTGGCGACTCATAGCCCGCAACCTGGACCTTGACGTGTCCTTCACTTCATGCGCGTTCCGGGATCAACTGGAAGGCCTGGCATCAGGCCGGTTCGATTCCCTGGCCGGTATCTTTTCCATGGAGGAGAGAAAGGCCCTGTTTGACTTCTCCCAACCATATTATCGACTATACACCTCCATCTATACCAGGGCCGAGCTGCAGGACGTGGAAGGATGGGCCGACCTGAAAGGATTGCGCGTCGGTGTTGTGGAGGGAGACAGCGGCCAGACACAGGCCATACAGGCGGGGATCGTCGCCAAGGCCTATCCCTCATACCTGGAGGCCGTACTGGGCCTCCTGCACAAGAAACTGGACGCCGTTGTGCTGGATGAGCTGGTGGTGGAATACTACGCCTCATCTTACAACGCGCTGGACAGGATTCGAAAGGCCTGCCGGCCGGTGGACCACGGAGCCCTATGCCTTCCGGTCCGCAAGGGCGACAGCGTGCTCCTGTCCATCCTCAACAAGGGCGTTCTATCCGTAGCCGAAGAGGACCTGCGGATGATAGAGCTGGAATGGCTTGAACAAAAGGAACAGTGATGTCAACAGCAACACGTGCTGCTCTATACCTGGAGGGTGACATGACGCGAAAACGCCCCAAGGCCCTTGCTGCGCTTGCCATGCTCTGCATGGTGACGGTCTTTCTGCTCCTGCCGGAAACAGGACAAACTGAAGAGCCTTTCAGGCGCGCGGTGAAGAACTTCCTCGGCATGACCTTCGTCTTCATCCCGCCGGGCGAGTTCCTCATGGGCAGTCCCTACGGCGCGCCCGGAAGCCAGCCGAATGAGCTTCAGCACAAGGTCATTCTCACCAAGGGCTTTTATCTTCAAACCACTGAGGTCACAGTCGCTCAATGGAGGGCGTTTGTGGAGGAAACGGGATACACTAGCCTGGCGGAAAGCGGGGGAGGGGCCTGGATATGGGACGAATCCCGGTGGAAAAAACGGGGCGACTATTCCTGGCGGAACCCGGGGTTCACGCCCGGTGATCAGGATCCGGTCACCTGTATCTCCTTTGAGGACGCCCGGGCGTTCATCAAATGGATTAACCATGTGGATAACAGGGGCTACCGGCTTCCCACGGAGGCGGAGTGGGAATACGCCTGCAGGGCCGGAAGCACCACGGACTATTGCAACGGCCCCATGACGTCATCCAAGTGCGAACGCGATCCCAACCTCGCCGGGGTTGGATGGTACTGCTACAACTCGGGCAACCGAACCCGACCCGTGGGGCAAAAGGAACCGAACGACTGGGGCCTCTATGACATGCACGGCAATGTGTGGGAGTGGTGCGATGACCGCTATGCAGAGTATCCGTCCGGAACTGTAAAGGATCCTCGTGGGCCGGGCATTGCCTCCTATAGAGTTTTACGAGGCGGCAGTTTTAACAGCAGCGCCCGGAGCTGCCGCTCAGCCAACCGGTACCGCTTTACCCCCCGGTACGTCTACATAGGCCTGGGGTTCCGCCTGGCGCGGGATCGCTAGCGCTCCTCTTTTCCTGTTGAACGGAAATCCGGATTACATTAATTACATTTTTTCAACGATTGAATTACATCACCCGTAATTCCATTCCTGTCCCCGCAGCAAGCCTTCAGCATATCTAGCTGTTTTAATTATTATTTTAATCCTGAAATAAAAACGGCCTGTTTTGTTCATCGTGGTACGCCTCTTGCTGTATCCAGGTTTAAGCCCATTCAATTACATATAATACATCCCGAGCCGGAATAGTCTTCATCGGCTGGGCCGGCCTGCCATCCAGTTGGGATTAGAAGAAAGGGGACATCTCAGCATGAATCGAATCCTGTCCATCTGCCTTGTCTCGTTCCTGGCACTATCTGCCTTTGGGTCCCCGGCCCATGCAGCGCTCTTTTCTTTCGGCGATACCGTCAACCACTGGCCGACATGGGGAAACAACACATCGGACGACGATCAGGATGTGATCGGTGTCCCTGACATGACCGGCGGCTACGGCACCACACAAAGCGGCTTCATCCAAGAGGTCCATCTCGAATGGATCGGGGGTGGAAGCCATCTAATTGGGGGGATCGGCGGAATCGGTGATTTGTTTATCGATCGAGCGGGGGACGGTATCTGGAACTATGTTGTGACGCACCATGGCCTTATTTATGATTTTTCATTTCCCATGGCCCAAAATGGGACCGATGACTACTATCAACTTACCACAAGGGACATAGACTGGACTGGGTATGAGGTCCGTGAATGGCACCCGGTCTGGTTTGAAAACGCCGATGGGGTCGATCCCGTAGGAACCGCCCAGGTTTCCGGAGACATGAGCAACCCCAGCGGCACGATCTCATTCACTGATTTTGCTTTTTCGGGCATCGAGGGGATCTATGTAGGATACGAGGACTTCATAGTCGGCTTTACGCAGAAGTGTGCCAATGACCCCATTTATCAATCCGTATCCGCGCCCGTTCCGGAACCCGCTACAGTGCTTCTCCTTGGAATGGGGATTGTGGGCCTCATGGGGTTCGCAAGGTCCGGCAGGGCCTCACTCAAGAGCAAGGCCGGCTGATGAGATGAGAAGGAACGGGGTGTTGCTCTTTGAGAGCAACACCCCGTTTACGAATCAACTGTAGATACAAGCTGTAAGTAGAAAGAAGACCCTTACGCCTGTCTGCGGTTCTTGGCTGAACGGCGCCTCAGCCCGAAAAGGCCCAGTGCGCCCATTCCAGCCAGGATGAGGGTGCCTGGTTCCGGTACCGGTGCACCTTCATTGGCTGCCTGGGTTGCCGACCGGCTTAGAAAAAATTCCTCAAAGCCGCCGGCGGCATCGGAAAGGGTGGCCTGGATAAAAAAGTTTTCAGTGGAGCCGGCATTGTACTGCGCCATGAAGTCAAACGGAAGATCTATGCGAAAATAGGCCTCTGCCGAAGCGCTGCCCGAACCGAGGTATTCATTTACCTGAACCTGATTATCTCCCAGGGTATACGCAATCTCACCGATCTGGAATAGCAGTGCATCTATCACAACATTGCCGCTATTTCCCGGCTCATTAACGTCAAAGCCGAAGACCAGGCTTGTAACCGATGGAATGCCCGCCAGATAATCCCACATTTCCCCAACCTGGACCTCATTGGTGGCCGTGCCCCCGGGAGAATTGGAACGTATTCTCAACATCTCGAAATTCTGACCTGTTCCCGCATCGCCAGGTACATGGTCGGTACCTGTGACGAGCATATCCCCGATCACCTCCGAGAAATCCGAGTCATCCACCGTAAAATAGGCCGCGTGCCCTTGTGGGACCCAGATGATTAAAGCACACAAGAGGGCAAAGCCACCGAATATGTTAAACAAAATTTTCATGTGTTTATCTAATACCTACCTTCCCGTTTACCTTTTCGAAGCCTGGTATGTGAAATGTGAATGTAAAATTCCTGAAAGTCCAATCTCGTTATATATAAAGAGTCGGAATTCTCACTAAAGTTACAGCAAATCGCGTGCCAATCCCCGGTCATGCACAGGTGTGCCGGCAGGGAAAAAATTGAACTGGACCTTTAATAGGTTAACCGGTTGGAAAGGCTTGAAAAGGCGGGGACGACAAGAGACGTGAGTAGAATTGAATGGAAAATAATGTAATTCCAATCCAGTCTTTGTAATCCGGCAAGCCAGATCGACCCTGTTGATCCTACCTGTTTTTCCTCCAGTTGGGGTGTGTAATGCCTAGTTTCTTGATCTTGTAATTGAGCGTCCTGGGGCTGATATTGAGTCGCCTGGCTGCAGTCTTCTGGACCCACAGGCTGTTTTCCAGGGCGTGCAGGATCAACTCCTTTTCCCGCTGTGCCTGGGACACGGGCTCTCCAACCCAATCAAAGGCCTTGGGGGCCGAATCCGACGGCTCGGCCATGCTCATGCTCTTTTCCGTTATCAAGGAAGAGTCTTCCAGGATCACCGCCCGTTCGATCAGATTGGCGAGCTGCCTGATGTTTCCCGGCCAGGAATAGTGCTTTATCCAGGCCATCACATTGGGGGTGAATCCGGTAATGCGCCTTCCCAGGGTGCGGCACTTCTGTTCCAGGAGCCAGTAGGACAAAGGCTCAATACACTGCCTCCGCTCCCTCAGGGGCGGCATGAGTGCGGAGAGTATGTTCAACCGGTAGTACAGGTCCTCTCGAAACGCGCCCTCGGCGATCAGTGACTCCAGGTTGCGGTTGGTGGCGGCCATGACCCGCACATCCACCTGAATGGTCTGATTTCCGCCCAGCCGCTCGAACGCCTTTTCTTCCAGGAACCGTAAGAGCTTCGCCTGAAGCGCGTTGCTCAGCTCGCCGATCTCGTCCAGGAACAGGGTCCCGCCCCGGGCCTGCTCGAACCGCCCTACGCGAAGCTTGTCCGCCCCTGTAAACGCGCCCTTTTCATGCCCGAACAGCTCGCTCTCCAGGAGTGTCTCCGGGATGTTGGAGCAGTTCACCGTGATAAAAGGCCTCTTGCGGCGAAAACTGTTGAAGTGCACCGTGCCCGCCAGGAAGCTCTTGCCGGTCCCGGTCTCACCCCTCATGAGCATGGTGGAATCGGTCCTGGAAAACTTCTTGAGAACCTCCAGCACTTCCTTCATATTTGGACTGAAGCCGATTATTCGATCAAAATCATAGACCACGTCCTGCTCGTGACGAAGGTAATCGATCTCCTTGCGCAGGCAGCACGCCTCCAGGGCCTGATCCACGGTATGACGCAGCTTCAGGCCGGAATAGGGCTTGGCAAGAAAATCATAAGCACCCTGCTTGATGGCGCTTACCACGAGCTCCGTCTTTTCCTGGTCGCTGGTCACGATGACCGGGCAGAAGGGGAATGTCAGCTTGATCCATTTGAGCAGGTCGAAAGGAGACTCCCTGGTGAGACCCAGATCCAGGATGATGAGGTCATGCTGGACTGACTTCAACTCATTAAAAAGGTCCTTACCGTTGCCGGGCCAATAGACCAGGTTGTAGGCGGCGTCAAAGGTCTTGGAAATGGCCTTTTGCCACTTGGGTTCTTCCTCGGCCACGAATAGTCGATACAATGCGGCTTACACTCCGTAAACGCCCCCTGGTCAATAGCCTGAAGACACGCTCATGTCATGGGGTGCAATGACATGATTACAAATATTATCATACAGGTTCGATTGGTTGTCCATAGAAATGAAACCGGATTTGACGCTCCCATGCGAATGACACTCGCTTCAGTTGCAGTCCTGGCCCTGATCCTGTCTACAGGAACAGCCCTCTGTCATGCCCGGTTTCAGACCAACGTGCATCACGGCCTGGCCCTGGAATCGGAGATCCATGACGTAACAGCGGACCAGGAGGCCCTGGACGCGGTCATCAGAGCAGCCAACACCCGGATTCACAAGAAAAAGGGCCTCAACAGGCAGGAAGCCCTCGAGGCCCTCAAAACCATCCATCAGATCCTGCAGGAGCAGCAGCCCCGGTTTGTCAGCCATGTCCTGCACGAGAACGACTGCAAGACGTCAATCATCTATGTGGCTGTGGGCGAGGCCCTGGGGCTGCCCATAAGAGGGGTGGTGGTCCCCAATCACATCTTCGTGCGCTACGAACTCCCTTCAGGCGAATCCATCAACTGGGAAACTCTCTACGGAAAGACGGTTCCGGACGATCAATACATTCAGGAGCACCAGGTGGCCGAGATCTCCATGCTCAACGGCGCCTACATGCGAAGCCTCAACCCAACAGAAATCACCGCCCTCCACTACGTGATAGTAGGAAAGGCTTGGGCCCGCAGGCAGGAGTACGACAAGGCCATGCGCTACTACAACGAGGCTGTAAGACGATACCCCTCATGCCCCGGCTGCTACAATCAACGGGGCATCGGGTGGCTCCAGAAGCACAACCCCGAAAACGCCCTTCATGACCTGAACCAGGCCGTCAACCTGGACCCTCATTATGCCGGGGCCTTTTACAACCGCGCCCTGGCCTATATCCAGCAACAGGATCACCGGCAGGCACTGGCCGACTTAAACTATGTATTGGACCTGAATCCCGACCATGCCAAGTCCTACTACTGGCGGGGCTATCTCAACATGGTGCTGGGCCATCCGGCCGAGGCTGTCAGGGACCGTCAAAAATCAATAGAGCTGGATGGGAACATGCTCTACCAGCCGGATTACACCCGGTAAATATTAGGGGACGTTGTTGACTTTGTTGAATTGCTCAATCATCCACGGCCACAAAGTGCGGGAAAGGGTGTCTTACCGCCGGCTGGTGGCTCATAAGATTCAGGAATACAGGGTTATCCATTTTGTCTGTTTCGGTAATATCTGCAGGAGCCCCTTTGCCCATTACTATGCTGCATCCCTTCTAGCCCACGCCTACACGGTCAAGTCCAGCGGTATCCATGCGGAGGGGGGAAGGCCCTGCCCAGGGCTCGCCGTTGAAAAAGCAGCCCGTTTCGGCGTCGATTTGGCCGGCCATCGTGCCGCTCCCTTGCGTTTGCAGGGGAATGAGCCGGACATCTATCTGGTTTTCGACAGGTGGAACCAAGACCTGATGGTTCAAGTATTCCCCCATACCAAAGGGCGCGTGTTCCCTCTGGGGCTGTTTATCGAGAACGAGAGCGTTTTGTTTATAGAGGACCCCTATGGCCTGGAGGCCTCGGTGTATAATGACACTTATCAGAATATCGCGGATGCCGTGGATGGCTTGCAGCAGGCATTGTCGAAAGTTTGAGCACAGTGCACGTAGGAATCCACAGCAGGGTGGATCGAGGCGGCTCCTCAGCCGGCAAGCTCCGCCACGGGGCCATTAAAGCCCTTGGCCCTCGGGAGTGCAGTCGTTCCATGCGCTCCACCCTGAGGACCCATGTTTTGTGGTCGCCCCGGTCCGCCGTCACCCGCCTGTCCAATTACCGAAGAGATAAAGTCAACAAAGTCAACAACGTCCCCTAATTTCACACTAATCTCTCACGTCCCCTATTTTCTCACAAGGCCCGGCGTGCCACAGGGCCTCCAATCGCCCCATGAGTTCCTTCGCGAGTCCGGAGCCCAGGACATCGGGGCGGGGTAACTCTTCAGGCGCATACCCGGCGTTCGTGGCAGTCCAGTTGCGAGACAAAGGGTCCTTCTCCCACCCTTCGGTGTTGAAAGAACTGAGCACAAGTCCCTCCCGAGTGTCGGTCGCCCTGACCCGGAAGACTGGGTGGTTCTTCTCTCCTCCGATGAGTACCTCCACCAACACGTCGGCGTGATCTCTCAGTGCGCGGGTCTCGAGAAGCTTGACGGGCATGCTCTCTTGCATCGTACCTTCCTGCTCCAGCGCCGCGAGCCGCACAATCATGGCACTGTGGACGACCCGGACCCTGTTCGTCTGGAGGGGCTGCAGAATGGCATCCTCCAGCTGCCAGAGCCATGTATCATCGGTCGGCCGAACCTCGTCGCGGCCCGGCTTGGTTTCCATGGCAATCAGGAAGGTGTCGAACTCCGTTCCCTTGCGAATCGTGCTCCCCTCGTGGGAAATATACGTTCCCACCCGGTCTACCCGTAGCCGATGATCGCTTTCCCACTCCCTCAGTTTTTGGGGCAGCTCCCGGTTGACAAAGACCGCTATTCTCGGTCTTCCCGCGCTTTCGTAAGCCTCTTGAAAGGCAGGGTTTTGCGTCGCACTCCGATGTTCCGCAGTAGCGTCGAGGGAGGCCTCTGGATCCGCTCCATAAGGGCGATAGGGTTTCCCCTCATCTCCGGCGGTCGTGGGTTGCCTGCTTTCAATGCTTCCCTGCGGCGTCGGTTCGTCCAGGAAGACCCGCCTGCTAGTAGGCGAGCAACCGGAAGAGGTCAGGACGAGGACGAGAAGGACCGCGGAAACGATTCCGGATCGGAGTATGCTCATTTTCATAGCCATCCAGCGTCCTCCCGTGGTCAAGGCATCTCTTGGACTTCAATGTAGTAGTGATGAACGTCCTTTGCATAGGAGTAGGTACGATAGGTCTCGATGGCTTTGGGGGCGAGAAAGACCGTCTCCCAGTGATGGGGACCATCGATGGGCTGTCTGTTCTTGTCGAAGTAGGAGGTGCGCGCCAGGATTTTCTGGGGGTGTTGGGTCCGATTTCGGAACACACACCAGACTTGAAGGGTGTTCGTGGCCGTGCGATCCGCACCAGTACGCTGCACAGCGATCCGCCTCTCCAGGCCTTCGGTCAAAAAGCCCACACGGTTCAGCCTGGCTTCTGTCCCGGGGGTGGTGACCCGGGTACCCGGCTGGGTGCCTTCCTCCAACTCGTAGGAGACACAGCCGGGTGCTTCGATAGACACGCACATCAAAACGACGGCAACGCCTAAAATTCTCGAAACCATCATGTCTTTTCCCCGCGCATAACGGACCGGTTCATCGGTACAGGATGCCCATGGACTTGGCCTTCTTGAAGCGATAGGTGTCCGCGAATACTATTTCCCCCGTCTCGAGATCGATCATCTCAAAGGTAATCTGGGTGTACCGTTCGACCCGACCGGACGCCGACTGGGTCAGGTCGGCAATGCGGCCGCCGAACCGGTAATCCCCCCCAAGGGGCTTCAGGGACGAGGGATTGGCGCCTTGTCCGACCACGCCCTCCCGCTTGATGCTCCGTTCCTTCTCCACCATTTCAGCGTGCTCACGGCTGATGAACACCATGGCGCCGTTGGCGGCCTTCAGAAGCTCCGTTCTCAGCAGGTCCACCAGCAGGTGCTTGTTGATGCGACTCGCCGTGTCCACTTTGAAGTAAGAGGCGTCCAGGATGACGTGGGCCTTCTTACCCGAAGCTGTAAGCGTGGGATTCGCGAGCATTTTCCCGACCATCGACTGGCAAGCGATTTCGATGTCAAAGGACTCGACGCCGACCGTGTTCAAGGAGCTCTGTTCCTGAACATCCATGTACTTGGGGCTCGATCGGCTTCTAGTGTCTTCCAAGTCCGTTCCAACCGTCGTGGTGCAACTCGACAACAAAAAAAGGGCGACCGAAACAGTAAACGCCTTCAAAACCCAATCAGGGTTTTTCTCGACACCATTCATCGAATGTCCCTCTCGTGTTTGGTCTAGATAGCCGATTGAAGGGGCCATGGGAAATGCTTAGATGGGTGCACTAATGTTCGTAGAACACAGCCATCAACTCCGGATACAAAACCATAGCCGCCGACACGGCCTCGGCATACCTCGGGTGCTGTCGGTTCTGAGAGATGAGCGAGTCGACCAAGGCCTGAACGCTGGGAAAGGCGAGATCGCTGGTATCGTGAATTCGTTTCCATCCCCCTAACCGTCTTGCGGCCTTTTCCGCCTCTTTTTTCTGTTCCGAACTCACCCAAACGGCTGAGTAGGATCGTTTCTCGGACGTTCGCAAGCGAAGTCCCACCCCCTGCTCAATGGCCTTGGAGGCCCATGGCGCCAGCTCGCCGTTTGACAGGAAAGGGGAGGCATACGAGTGTTTCGCGGAGTCCACCGGCGGAGTGCTCGTCGAACGGCAGGTCGATCCGGCAAGGAGTGTGGCGATGAGTAGTCCGATGAGAACGAACGATTTGTGGGTCTGTCCCATAGCGCGATCCTGAAAACTGCTTCCTTGGTGAAAAAAAGCCCGGCCCTAGGGGAAGTGCACGAATCGGATCATCTCCCCCTTGGCGTAAGGTTTTTGGGTTTTCGTCCAAAGACGGACATTGATGATGGCATCCGCATTGTTTTCTGATGCGATCTTGGTCATTTTATGCATAGTGTCATATTCCGAGTATTCAGGCGGCAGTTTGTGGCTCAATGGAGGGCCTTCTACCCTGACATGACCGATGGTAACATAATACATTGGAACATCGCCAAAAAAAATCGGAATGCCATACGGGTTGAATGGGAAGCGCTCCGACAACCTACACAGGCTGTCGGTACGGACGTGATCGGCCACGTCATAGGCCTGAATCTCATCGACCGGCGGCAGGAAGACCATCATCCCGGAACGGGCGGCTGCCTCTGCCAGCAACCGCTCGGCGCCTTCTTCGCATCCATACCAGCGACTCTGAGCGGTATGCGCCATGGCCATGGAGAAGTTTTCGTCCTCCAGGGCGGCTTCCGCCTCCTCCAGAAACCGGGCGCAGATGCGTTTGCGAACCTCGGCTGCCTTCTTCTCCGCATCCTCACAGGCCGGGTGATCGTCCGAGACCATTGAGACTTGGACCCACCAGACCCACGCGTTGATGAGCCGCCCTGCGCCTTCGGCCTGCCGCGCTTGTGCGGATCCGTATGCGATCTGACATTCCTGATACGCGGCTACCTCGGAAGGGCGTTCCACCGGATTCAGGGTCTGGGGCGCGGTGTCGAGGACCTTCTCGAACTGTCGCAGGGCCTCCTCGTAGCGCTGGTTCTCATAGGCGGCGACGCCGCGATCGATGAAGGTGCCGGGCTTGGGCGGACCGCAGCCCCCCAAGAGGAGCAAGCTCCAAGCCCCGCACAGCATCAGCAGCGGAATCCTGCGTTTTCGGCTCATGCCTCTTCCCTCAATGCGGATTGGGACCCCAAGGGCTGCCGGTGAGCAGCAGGGTGATCCCTGTGGAAGGCGCCTCGAACGCCTTTTTGCACGTTACACCCTCCAGCCATTTCCCAAGGCGGTCGAAGGTGTGGTATGTCACCTCATACGCGCCCGGTTCCAGGGACGCGCAGGATAGCAGAAGGGCGTCCGGAATTTCGTACCATCCTCGAATGTCCCCCTCCGGGTGGACCGCGTCGCCGATGGCCTTGGCTGCGTGGTAGGCCACCAGGCTCCCCACGGCCAGGGCTGCGGCGGGTGCGGCGATAGCTGAGCTGACCCAGGCCGAGTAAGTAACTCCGCCGAGTGTGACGGATGCGCTCAATGTCGAGATACCAACGGCCGTCATGGCCGCGCCCACGGAGGCGGCGGCCAGGGCGGCGGAGGAGGTCCCGGCCGCCAGCATGGACGCCGAGTACATGGCGTCCCGGAACTCGGCCCGTCCCTCCAGGAGGTGATCCATCTCCCGACCGCCCCGCGTCTTGGCCTGATAGCTGACATCCTCGCCTTGAAAAGCCACGCAGGGGCTCAGAGACGTCGCTCCGTCCTTTCTGGCTAGGACGCCCAGCACGCGACGTTCCGGGTACCGGGGCGTGTGGAACTGGACCATCTGGGCGTACTTGCCGGTCCTTGTCTTCCAGGGGCCCTGTCCGATTTGATGGACCATGAGGACATTAGTTTTCTCCTGGAGACAGTGCTTGAGGTACTGATCGAATCGATCCTGCTTTCTCTTGATTTTTTCGAAATCATATTTCTCCAGAGCCCCCCGGACGCGCTCCTGAAACCGGTCTAGCATGTACAAGGCGACTGTCTTCTTGTCTTGGCCGGAGGAGTCCATGCCCAGGGACTCCATGATCCCTGGAGATTCGGATTCGGTGTCGTTCTTCAGGGTGCGCTTCAGGTAGTTGTAGGTGTCGTAGGCGCTCGCTTTGATGTTCCACTCGAAGGACTTCAGAAACTCTTCAGCCAAGGGGGACTTGTCCGGCTCGTCCAGGGCTGCTCTGGCGGACGCAAAGGCGTGTTCCACCGCTGCATACGGATCTTTGTACACGGAAAGAGATGAAGGGATGTTCACAAACACCAAGGGGAACATGCAGTCGAGACGCTGAATGATCTTGTGGGTGTCGGTTCCACGTATCATCTGGCCGAGGGCCAGGTACAGGGCCTGAGCCAGGATCGGCATGGTTGTTCTGAAGGAGTAGGCTTCACTGGCAAGACGAAAACATTCTCTTGCTTGATCTTCCTCTTCGAGCGCCTTGTTGCAGAAGCCCTCCATCATGAATGCGAAATAGGAGTCCGATGGAAGAAGGTCCTCGGTGGTGTTCGTGTCCGCAATGATGGCGCTCCTAAAGGAAGCTCGTGCCAGCTCATAGTCACCCGCTTGAAAATCCAAGATACCCAAGTAAACATAGGCAAGGAATTGCTCATAGGGATCACCGAGAAAGTATTTCTCTTCTTCTACGCCGCCAAATTTCTTCAACGCCTCCTTTTCGTGCCGCAGAAACGCTTTCCCATCCACCTCGCCCGACATCTTGCGTGTGGCTTCGATCAGCGTCTCTCTCGCCAGCGACTGGTCCCTCGCATCCAAGGCCATGGACGCCAAGCGGAGCTGGAGATCGATCAGATCTTTCCTGCTCTCGCCCTCGGCGGCCTGGTTGACCCTTTGCACCTCCCGCTCGAGGGCTTCCTCCTTGGTCCGCGGAGACGAGGGAGGCGGCTCCACAAGATCAACTTTGGGGGCGCTGCTGCAGGCGACGATGGAGCCGAGAGAAAGGAAAAGCAGGAGGCTTTGCACGGCACTTCGTGAAAGCAGACGCATTCAGGCCTCATGAAGGGGGGGGATGGTCAATGGAGAGCAGAACCTTAGGAAATACTAGAAATAATGTCAAGCAAAATCCATCGAGCAAAATCCATTGAAATGTTTTCATAACCTTACAACACGACTAAATGCATCCCTTTCATTTTTCGCTTTCTATACCACCGATACGCACGGTAGTTTCGGAGCGGGGTCCAATTGATAAGATCAAGGGTCATTTGAGCGTCGAAACGCTTAAGAGGCAAAACCATTTCGATGAGATCCTAAGCTGCGAGACCGTAATAAATGGTGCTTCTTTTTGCCAACTTGTTCATCAGGTGTCAGAGGCAGAAGTGGGGCGCTCCTTCCAGTGCGACCGTTTCACATCGAGTTCCCTAAAGCCTCCACAGCTGAAACCCCGCCTCTACCGCCTGATCGTACAGGCCCGTCAACAACTCCAGGGTCTAGGCATCGTCCCCAGAGACCACCTTGACGATCCGGGCCGGGCTGATGCTTCCGTCCCTTACATTACATGCGGTATTCCGTCTTTGGTGGTCCAAGATATAGCGGATTTCAGTCTCGAAGCCGGGAGGCGGGTCCGTATCAACCTCGATTTTCACTTTCTTATCCCTGAGGACGGACCGTGACTATTTGAAGTTTGCAAAGGCAACAACGCACCCTATTCCCCTTCAGGAATGACGCTTATCAGGAGATCGCTGCTCCTCAGCCCGCAAGCTCCGCCACGGGGCCATTAAAGCCCTTGGCCCCTTCATGATGACGATACCGAAGAGAGAAAGTCAACAAAGTCAACAACGTCCCCTAAATGGTTTTACTGCAAAGGGCCGATATACTCCGTTGCCACCACAATGTGGTCGAACCAGATGCGGCTCGTCTTTCCTTCCGGTGTTTGGGGATTGTACACCTGCATCCAGAGGAAGTTTATCTTGAGGTCTTCCGTGCTTCGCCACCTGAACCCTGAAAACGCGCCATCACTCTGATGATCCGTCCGCCACCATCCGCCTGTCCACTCCCCCCGAGGAAACCCCGGCCCGAAGTGACTCGCGATCTGTCCACCCCGCTCAAAAAGCTCCCCGTCGATCCAGAAGGCCTGCTCCCCGTTGGACTCGGTTACAGGGTCATTCAGTTTGACCATGGTCTCCACACAGATCCATTCCCCCTTTCTTACAGGAGGTCGTTCGCCGTGGACCAAGAAGGGGGTCCCCCAGTACTTCCCGTCCCCATGCACATGCATGTCCTGCCAGTAGGTGTAAAAGTCCCATCCCCAGTCTTTTCCGTAAGGCTCAACAGCGGTCGTAAACCGCTCGTCACCCTCGGGCCTTGACCCGGCCCCGCCCTGTGGCCACTTTGTGGGCGGGTTATACCCCCCGATCCACGCCCCGAAATGCCCCAAGGGTGCGGAGTCCTCGGCAATCTTCACATAGTAGCGGACAAACACCTGATCATATCCGGGCAGGAGCCTGCGATACAGCTCCCCGCCACCCTTACCCTTGACATGCTCCACCAACAGCGAATGCCGCCCGGCGCTCCCGGCAGGCCTCTCCCCGGAAAGGGAAAGGGTTTCCTGATTCTTAACCGTATCCCATCGCCTGTTCAGGTAATCAACAAGCATTGCATGCACGCCCTCATCCAGGCCGCCATTAAAATCCTCCACAAATATGACTGCAGGATCCTTTTCGATCCCGCGGTCACCGGGATATTGCGAGGCAATGCCCTGATTCCGCCGAGGTAGGTCATTCAAAGGGCCGGATTCACCGGAATCGATCACTTTAAAACCCTTTGGCGGGGTCAAAGACGGGCTCTCCCTGTTTTCGGTGAAGACCACACCGGCATAGGATATCACCAGGCAGAAAACAAAAAGGAAACAAGCCTTTTTCATGAAGTTATGTCCCATATCACAACTATTCCAGTCATCATTGTTCCTACCGGAATCAACTTTCAATGTCCGGTCGACCATCTAAAATTATGCCAGCATGAAGGCATAAAATGTCACGGGAATACAGCGTCTGACGGAACTGCTGAGTGAGTTTCATTGCCGCGGAAAGGACAATTTGCATTTATGGTTTGCAAATTGTCCATAGATGCCTTATCCTTTTCCATGCTCGGGAAGGAGGGGAGGGCATGACCTACATAAAGAGAGATTTGGAAGAGTATCTCTCATACGTCTCGACAAAGCTCCCGGTGGTAACCCTGACGGGGCCCAGGCAATCCGGCAAATCCACGCTGGTCAGGCACGTGTTTTCGCAAAGGGAGTATGTTTCGTGTGAAGATCCCGACATTCAAGTGTTTGCAAGGCAGGACCCGCGCGGGTTCCTGCACACTTACAAAAATGCCGTCATTGACGAGGCCCAAAAGGTACCCGAACTTTTTTCATATATGCAAACAATTGTTGATGAGGCCGATGAGCCGGGGCAATACATCCTCACCGGCTCCAGCGACTTCCTGTTGTTTGAAAAGATCACCCAGTCTCTTGCAGGCAGAACGGCCGTGCTGAACCTGCTTCCATTTTCGCTCCGGGAGATTCACTCAACACGAAAACACGAGAACTACGAAGACTACCTTTTCACGGGATTCTATCCGAGAATCTACAAGATGGATATACCGCCGGGCGATTTCTACCCCGGATATGTAAGAACATATGTCGAGCGGGATGTGAGAACGCTCAAAAACATTTCCGATCTCGGGCAATTTCAGGTGTTTTTGAAGCTCTGCGCCGGGCGGACAGGACAACTCCTGAACTTGTCCTCGCTGGGCAATGAATGCGGAATCTCCCACACAACGGCGAAATCCTGGATCTCGGTCC
>CAYVDE010000036.1:20676-24947 GCA_964450535.1 uncultured Desulfobacterales bacterium | reverse complement strand
TATACTCAAGGCGTTCTTGAGTTCATGAGAAATGGAAGCCGTGATACGGCCGAAAAATTTCAGCCCTCCCCAGCCGGCGGTTTGTGAAAAATCGGACATCAAGGCCTCCTATAAAAATCAATCATCTCGATTCGCCATGAGTTTGATTTTTTGGGCAAGGGCATCTATATCCACTGGCTTCCACAGGTAGTTGGACTCACCGGCGGCGGCGGACCCGGCCATGAAATCCTCCTGCGAACCATGTCCGGTCATGAATATGAAACTCAATTCCGGATCGATCCCGGCCATATGATTCTTGAGTTCCAGACCGCTTATGCCCGGCAGCTTCACATCCAGGACAGCCACGTCATAGGCCTTTTCTTTGAGACGCTTGAGCGCAGAGTCTGCAGAAAGGGCCCAGTCGGCCTCAAAGCCTCTTATGGCGAGTCTCTCAGCCAATGTAACAACCAGATCTTCTTCATCATCCACCAACAATACGCGGACATTGTTCATTTCCTTGTCTCCGGTCTTAAAGGCAAGATGATATCGAAGCGGGTCCCCTCACCCACTCGGCTCGTTACATCTATAGAACCCCCGATTTCCTGAACAAGCCCATAAGTTATGGAAAGGCCCAGGCCGGTTCCGCCCTGCTTGGTACGGGTGGAGAAGAAGGGTTCGAATACCCGCTTGAGATCTTCGGGTGCAATGCCGCAACCGTCATCAATGATCGACACACGGATGGAGTCTTCAGATATTCGATCGGCCTTGAAGGTCACATTCCCTCCATCTTTCAGGGCTGCAAAGGCGTTGTTGATCAAATTCAAAAACACCTGCTGGAGCTTACCCCTGTCGCTTTGAAAGTCGGGGATATCAGGATCTATTTCTATGTTTATGTTAATGGAACGATACTGGGCCTCATTTCGCAGGAAAGTCAAAACACTCTCTATGACCTCCTCTAAGTTTATACTCTCAACACTGACATCCATACGACGGGCAAAGCCAAGGAGTCGCCTGGTTATTGTGGCACAACGTTTTACCGAGGCCGATATAACTTCTGTCTGTTCCAACAGTCTGGTGCGCAAGGCCCCCTCGGGCTGGGGCCGAAGCAGGTCCATGATAAGGCCCGCCTTTTCGTTTATGATGGCAAGGGGGTTGTTGATTTCATGGGCCACCCCCGCCGCAAGACGCCCAATGGACGCCAGCTTGTTTGTATACTCCACCTGGTGAAGAGTCGCGATCCTCCTTTGATCAGCGGCATGGATTCTGCTTACAAGATATGTGGCCACAGCCAGCACTACCATTAATATGATCGCGACACTCCCCAGCAGATATGTTGTAATCTGCCTGCGGGCCTTTAACCAGGGCCGCATCATTTCACTCTTGTTCTTCACCGCCATCAGAATGAAAGGCGTCTCGTCTATGTATGCATAACCCACATACAGGGTTTCGCCCTCCTCGCCCCTGCTCTCCAGTATACGCGTGGAGTCGGCGAGTTCAGGCACGGGAAGGCTCAGCCTCTCCAGAATGCCCCCATAAGAGCGGGAGTCGGTCTGCAGCACGCCGTCATGATTAACGATGAACAAATCCGAAACACTGCCGGTTTCCACCTGGAGAAGCTTCTTGTGAATGTCTTCCGTCTCAATGGTGGCACGTAAAACAAAGCCCCGGCCCCCGCCCATATCGCGATATACCGCCAGCACCATGTGCGGACTCCGGCGGAAACCCAAAAAGACGTCGCTTGTGAAACTGCCCTGAGCCTTTACCTCCTCAAACCACTTCTGATCACTGTAATCCGCACTGGCAAGATCATAGGGGCCGATATAGGTTATCTGCCGACCGGACTCATCGATCAGACCCAGATCAGTAAACCCGCCGAAACTTGTTTGAAGGTTTCTCAGTATGTCAAACAATCGTGAATGCTTGGAGAGCGACTCAAAAGAATTGTCCCGGGAGAGGAACTCCATGGCTGATCGCCGTTCAACCAGGAAAAAGGATAAAGTCCTCCTGGCATTCGAGACCAGGCGCGAGAGGCGCAGCATGTTTTCTGATTCTATGGCCTTCTGCGTAACCTGGTAATCTATGGCCGCCAGGAAGAATACTGGGGCCAGTGCCGCGCCTGCGGTCAGAAAGACACTCAGGTACCAGATGCGACGCAGGTTGAACAGGTTCCTGTACGGCCCCGCCGCCACATCACGATAGTCCCAGAACTTGGGTTTCAGATTTATCTTGAATGGCATCTACAAACCACTCTTTCGGCTGCGCATATGGTCCTCGGCCCTCTTAAGGGTCTCGCTCAGCGTGTCTATGTCCACCGGTTTTTCAAGGTAAGCGAAAGCGCCCAGTTTCATGCAGAGGTCTCTGTCCGCGTCAGTGCCGTGCCCGGTCAGGATCACGACTTCTATTTCCGGATTGCCGGCCTTCACGCGCTTGAGGACCTCGATACCGTCTATGCCGGGCATCTGTAAGTCCAGGACCATCACTTCGGGGGCGTCCTCATGAACCATGTCCATGGCGCTTTCACCATCGTAAGCGATCACTGAATCGATTTCCCTAAGCTGCAGTCTCTCTGAAAGAGTCTGAACGAATTCCCTTTCATCATCTACCAGCAGCACCCTTGCTGGTTGCTCAAAGCGCCGGTAAGAAAAGGAACTGCGATGTTTTCCCGCCGCCTTGACTTCGATCCGATCAGGCTTGAGGCCTTTCATTTCCATGATCAACCTCTTTATTTCCTCGACCAGTCTATCCCACATGACCACCGGCCTGTGAATCGTCACCGAAACATCCCTGTGATCCACTTCCACACCCGCACAATGGCCGTGCCGTCCAAGCTGCACCTCAATCCGCGCGCCGGTCAGAAATTCGGCATAACCACTATTCGGGTTCCCACGGGCCAAAGGCTCACTGCCGATCGCCCGGTTTATGAGTTCCACCGAGTCCTTCAGGCTGGTCTTGTCGCTGGGCAGCACAATGTCGTAAATGCTGGAATCCCAGGGGTCCGTGACCTGCCTCAGGAAGTTCACCCAGACCTGGCGCTTGACATCCTCCTCGCGAATCCGCCTGCGGGCTTCCGCTTCGCTGCACTGCAGATCCGCTACGGCTAGGCCGAGCCGGAAGTTTCTGTCGGCGATGACGAGTATTCTAAGGATATGATTCAACCGCCAGGACAGCAGATGCGCCGAAAAACCGTGCACCAGGAAACGATCCTCTTTCATGATTTGCACCAGCGCGAGCTTCACCCAGGACACCGTATGTTCCAGTTCATATATGAATGGATTAAATACAGCCTCCCTGAACCTGAAGCACTGCTCAAGCCTGTCGGTCTGAATTCCGGACAAGCGGCTCGCCTCCAGAAGTATTTCAGCGTCCGTTACCAGACGATAACCGGTGGACTCCGCCACAGATGCAGCCAATTCATCGGCTTTACAAAATATGCTGCTGAATAACGAAATGGCCGGCATAACGTTTACTCACCGTAAATAGTAATTCTAGACATTTTTATGTCTATATTCTTTACACCGGAAATGCTTTCTGCAATCTCAATAATCCGGCGTTTGAGCTCGGGCTGACGCTCAGGGGATGCGTCCAGCCGGACGGCAACCAATCCATCTTTTGCTTCAACATTGATATCGTATTGGACGTCCATAAGAGCCGCCTTGACTTCAGCCGCAAGAGCCAGGTCGTTTATGGCCCTGCTTGACTCGGGAGTCGTTGAGAACTTATCAAACGCCACTATCCCGGCTATAACCTCGGAAGCGTCTTCAGTGGACAGTTTCTTAATATGCAACACCAGATCGTACAGACCCGGATCCCATGTATCTATACCGTACAGCTCACGACCCCATTTGCGTCTTTCTTCGTCGTCCTTCCTGATGAGGGCCAGAGCTTCTTCATAAGACGTCCCTTCACGCGACATTTCCAGGCGCACACGGTCTTCAAGGTCCGCCACGATCCTGGCCTTCAATACGTGTGAAACCCCTGACACAAAATAGTGGCCGGCCAGTCCATGGTAAACCACATTATCTGTGCAAAGCTGTTTCAGTAACGCGGCCCGGATATACGCGATATATTTTTCTTTTCCATACTCCAGGGCCTTTAAAATGGATGGAGCGTCGTGAATGGCCCGTATCAGTTTAATTTCGGGAACATTAAACTCTTGTGACGCTTCGATCAATATATCCCTTGAAATGCAGCGATAACCCAAACGTTCCGCCACTTGTTCAGCAACTTCTTTACCTTTACTATATGATCCACGTGAAATAATTATAACTGCCATGAGAAACCTCCTTCTCAGA